>JAFQOB010000060.1 GCA_017395725.1 Clostridia bacterium | reverse complement strand
TTTATCAAAAGCAACACTTTCGCCGACAACAGCGCTTTTTATTTCAGAAAACATTATTCTGACAAGCGGTCGTTCTTCAGTTGAAGGCATTTCAGTTGTACGCTCAAGAACGCGGAGAGTATCGGAAAGAATATAGTATTCACCGCATATTTCAGTAAAGTACTTTGGTTGGTCCTCAGAAACCTTAAAATTCAAAGTAGAGGGCAGCTTACGTCTTATTACAACGTCGCTGACGTAAGGGTATTCCGCAATTATAGCCGCCTCAGCACTCTTTTTATTAATTGCATAAAGGTTTTGACCAACAGATATTCCGCTTTCATCGATTATCTGTTCTTTCGTATAACGTTCATTACCCTTAACTTCAATATGCTCAATTTTCAAAAACAGTGCCATGCAGATTATTACGAAAATAAAGCACAGTACAATCGAGAGTAATATATAATTTATACGCCGAAAAATCTTTTTATACCGTTTTTTAGCCTTCAACCTTTCAAGAGTATCTCGGTTAACTATTTCAGCATTGGATATTTTCGGATTATTATACGTTTCTCTGTCCATATCCGGATTCCTTTTTATTATTTATTATCTACAAGCTTTCTTACACCTTTATAAATAAGCTCATTTGTATTTTCAACTGCGAAGCAACCGATATTTTCTTTCATATCGCGGAGCTTTTCGTCATTGCTAAGCAATTCTTCAATAGCCTTTGCCAGTACACCCTCGTCGAGATTCTTTTCCTCAAAAACTACTGCGGCATTCTTCTTTTCAAGCTCAACTGCATTTTTATACTGATGATTATCCGTTACGTTAGGAGACGGAATAAGTATACAGGGCTTTTTCATCATGGCAAGTTCCGATAAGGTCATAGCCCCTGCCCTTGCAATAACAAGGTCTGCTGCCGCCATTTTCTTCGGCATATCGTAAATATATTCTACAAGCTGTAAATTATCGTATTTATCGAGTCCGTATTCGCGGAAGGTATTGAGTGCACTCTCTTTCTCGATTGCACCCGATGCGTGAATATGCAATACCTCGGGGTGTTTAGATGAATAATCCCTCATAACCTTGAGCATTTCTCCGTTTACTCGCATCGCTCCAAGGCTTCCGCCGTAAGATAACAACAGCTTCTTGTATCCGCCCTTTATCTCATTTACGTCGCTTTCCATTGCCTCAAAGCCGCTTATAAGAGGGTTACCCACTCTTATCGCCTTTTCGGGATATTTCAATTTCTTAACAGTTGCTTCAAAATTAGTATACACAACGTCAACATATTTTTCAAGCATTCTTACGGCAACTCCCGGCAATGCATTCGACTCGTGCAACACCGTTGGAATCCCTAAATCTGCCGCCGCTTTTACAACCGGCCAACACACATACCCACCGGTACCGATAACTACGTCGGGCTTAAACTTCTTCACAAGCTTCTTTGCCTTAAAAACTGAAGTTACAGCCAAATATGCCGTCTTTATATTTGAAAGAGAAAGACTGCGACGTAATCCCTGTATTTCTATATGATATACCTCGTAACCAAACTTTGGAACAAGCTTATTCTCAATACCTCTGCCGGTACCCACAAATGCAATTACGCTGTCCTTTTCCTTTTCACGTATCGTATTTGCTATAGCAATGGCAGGATTAACATGGCCTCCTGTTCCGCCGCCCGTCATAAGTACTCTCACGTTATGTCTCCTCTCTCTATCTTTTACAACGTTTTATATTATTTCTCTTTATATGAGAATCTTGAAATCGACAGTACAACTCCCATTTCAAGCAACAGCATTACAAGTGACGAACCGCCGTAGCTGAAGAAAGGAAGTGAAATACCTGTATTGGGAATAGTATTCGTTACAACGGCAATATTGAGAACCGCCTGAATCGCAACCTTTGATACTATACCTATTACTACCAACTTCGAGAAAATATCGGGAGCCTTTTGGGCAATAACCACGCCCCTCCAAATAAATGCAGTAAACAAGCAAATGGTTGTAACTGCACCCACAAAGCCGAGCTCCTCGCAAATAATAGCAAAAATAAAGTCATTCTGCGGCTGTGAAACAAACATATGCTTTTGCAAACTGTTTCCAAGTCCCACGCCAAAGAAGCCGCCCGAACCTACTGCGTTCATACCCTGAATGGTCTGCCACGTTTCCGACTGACTCGAATAATTTTCCGGGTGCATCCATATATCGATTCTTGCTCTTGCATAAGGCACCAACATAATAACGCCAAGCAATACGGAACCGAATATTCCTGCCGCGCCAAAAAGCCACGTCAGCTGACCGCCCGCGGTAAATATAACACAAGTACCGATAAGGAAAAGAATTATAACACCTGAAAAGTGCTTCTCTAACGCTATCAGCACACACACGGCAATAACTATCGCATAAGGAATCGCCAATTTTCTTACAACGGGCTCTAACTTAAACGTTCTTCTTTCAAGATACTGTTCTCTATCGGAAAAATACTTTGCAAGTCTGAGTACAATACCGAGCTTCATAAACTCGGAAGGCTGTATACCAATACTTGTTCCGGGGATATAAAGCCATCTTAAAGCTTCGCCCTCCGCCGTACCGAACGCCAAAACGGCAATCAATAATCCAACAACTACGGTAAAATACGCATTGGTATACTTCTTTATCGTTCTGTAATCAATAAAATTGGCAACAATCAGCATACCGATAACACCGACTGCAACGAACAGTATTTGTCTTTCTATGAAATAATAACTGTTCCCTTTTGATGCCAACGCATAAGCATAGCTTGCGCTGAATACCATTACAGAGCCAAAGCATATCATAATGATAACAAGAATCAAAAAGGTTCTGTCCATGTCCCCCTTGATTCTTACTATATCATTATCTTTAACTATATCTCTTTTTATTAAAGGACGTTTTTTTCTTTCGGCAACCTGTCTCGGCTTTCCTCTTACCGCCCTTTTTTCTCTCGGCTGAACGTTCTTGTTCATATTATATCATACCCCAATATGCCAATATACAGAACAATGCGGTAACAAGACTGAATATACCTACTATCTTTATTTCACTCCAACCGCTTTTTTCAAAGTGGTGGTGTATGGGACTCATTTTGAATATTCTCTTGCCCGTAAGCTTAAATGATGCCACCTGAAGCATAACCGACAAAGTCTCTGCAATATACACTATACCCGCAATTACTATAATCAGCGGATTGTCAACAAGAAATGCCAAGCCTACTACGGTACCGCCTAAAAACAGCGAACCGGTATCTCCCATAAACACTCTTGCAGGATAGAAATTGTATACCAAAAAGCCTATACAGCAACCTATTGTAAGTCCGGAAATAATTACACCGTCATTAATTCCAAAAGCAAATGCAACAACGGCAAAAAAGCCGCCTACAATCGCTGTTATACTTGCCGCAAGACCGTCTATTCCGTCGGTAAGGTTAACACTGTTTACAATACCGGTAATAAGCACCAAAGCAAAAACATAATAGAAAATTCCGAGTTCCCATTCAACGTTAAAATAAGGAATTCTCAGTACTGTGGTAAGACCGCCCTTCCACACCATAAAAAACACGTAAAGGGCTGCTACAACGAGCTGTAACAAATATTTCTGTCCTGCCGACAGTCCCTCGTTCTGTTTTTTGAAGAACTTTGCATAATCGTCTATAAAGCCTATAGCTCCGCACAAAAAAGCAAACACAAACGTTATGCACACACGCCATAAATTCATATCGGCATTGGCAAGTGCCGCCCAAACAACTACGGCAACAAACACAATTACCGAAGCAAATATAAATCCCAATCCTCCCATTGTAGGAGTTCCTTCTTTGGATTTATGCCAACGGGGACCTATGTCAAGTATCTTTTGTTCCATCTTAATGCTTTTCAGCATCGGTATAAGAATTCTCTCTGCCAAAACCGTAAGTGCAAGTGATGCTATCAATGCTATTACAAAATACAAATACATTTTCTGTCCCCCCTTATTTCACAAGATGTTCAATAACCTTTTCAAGAGCAACTGCTCTACTTGCCTTGAACAGTACGATATCTCCCGATTTAAGTTCGTTTTTCAATATTTCAGCCAATCCCTCGGGCTCTGTAATCTTGTTGTATCCAACTATTGAAGCTTCATCTAAACCTTCTTCCAAAGCCCCCACTGCTATTTCAAGCGCAGAATCTCCGTAAGTATAAAGACGGTCTATCTTTAATTCTGCGGCATATCTGCCAACAGACTTATGAAGCTCATCTGAAGTACTTCCAAGCTCTCTCATCTCGCCTAAAACCGCAACTGTTCTTCTTTCTTTTCCAAGCTCAGCCAAAACTGAAAGTGATGCCTTCATAGATTCGGGACTTGCATTATAACAGTCCTCGATAATTGTATAATCGTTATTATCATATATCTTCTGACGCATTCCCGACGGTCTGTAGTTCATAAGACCTCGTCTTATTTCATCATCTGAAAGACCTGCCGTTCTGCCTACGGCAAATGCCGCCATAGCGTTATACACGTTATGCTGCCCTATGGTTGGTAACTCAATATCGGTAATCTCTTCGCCCTTGTATATCATATCAAATACTGTCTTCTTATCCAAAATGCGAATATTCTTACCAAAAATATCTGCCTGTTCATTCTTTATACCAAAAGATATATTACAGGGGAAGCTCTCTCTTTGATTCCAGAGCAAAGGTTCGTCACCGTTGTAAACCAACGTTCCCTCGGGTTTAAGTCCTTCTATTATCTCAAGTTTTGCTTTCGCAATATTCTCTCGGCTTCCAAGGGCTTCGAGGTGTGCCGTACCGATATTCGTAATAACTGCAGCATCGGGGTGAGCAATATTGGTAAGCTGTGATATTTCCCCCAGAGCACTCATTCCCATTTCGGCAACAACCGCCTTATGTAAACTACTGAGTGCAGCCAACGTTAAACTTATGCCATATACGGTATTAAAGTTACCGCCCGACTTGTGAGTCGGAAATCTTTCGGCAAGAACATAGGAAATAAATTCCTTCGTTGTCGTCTTTCCAACGCTTCCCGTAACACCAACCGTAAACGGAGCATACTTTTCACGGCAAGCAGTCGCTATATCCGATATAGCCTTTATGGTATCTTCAACCAAAATATAGTTTCCGCTAAATCCCTCGGGAAGTCTTTCGCACATAACACACACAGCACCGTTTTTCACTGCGCTGTCAATGTATTTATGCCCGTCTGTATTTTCACCCTTGACTGCCACAAACAGCGTCTTTTCGCCTACCTCGCGGGAGTCAATGGATATTTCTCCTATCTCAATATCGGAATTAGTCTTCCCCGAGCATAGCTGTGCCAATATTCTACTGTCAAACTTTTCAGATAATCCGATAATCATTTTCTTTTTAACCTCTTATTAACCGCTTCGGCGGCTATTTCTTTTTCGTTAAAATATCTTTTCCCGAGACTGTCTATCTCGTAATTTTCGTGTCCTTTTCCTGCCAACAGAATTATATCATTTTCCCTTGCATTCATTATGGCAAACTCAATTGCCTCCCGTCTGTTCTCTATTACAACGTGAGGTCTTTCTTTATCTATACCCTTCATTATCTCGTCTATAATAAGGGCAGCGCTTTCCGAACGGCTGTTATCCGACGTTACAATAACAAAATCTGCAAGTCGGGAGGCTATCTGCCCCATAACACGTCTTTTTGACCTGTCTCTGTCTCCGCCGCATCCAAAAAGCACAGTTATTCTCTGTTCTTTTCTCTTGAAATCACGTATACAGCAAAGAACCTTTTCCAATGCATCGGGAGAATGAGCATAATCGATATACACGGAAAACGGCACGTCACCTAATTCAAGTCTCTCAAGTCTGCCTGAAACGTTTTCTACACACAATATGCCCTCTTTGATAATATCTGCATCTAAACCGTCAATATACGCCAACGAGCTTGCCGCCAACGTATTGTATACGTTAAATTTTCCGCTTAATTTTGATTTGATTCTTATATCCGCTTTCTGTGTTACAAGAGTATATTCAAATCCATCTGTACCTTTAGATACAAAATCCTTTATATAAAAATGTGCCTTGGGGTCAACGTATGAATAAGTATATATTCTTCCCCTTGATAGACTTGACACTGTTTTATAATAAGAATCGTCATAATTATATAATCCGCAAACCGTATTCCTGAAAAGCCTTGCCTTTGCCATTGCGTAATCATTCATACATTTATGAAAATCAAGGTGCTCGGGGGTTAAATTCGTAAATATTCCGTAATCAAACCTTACTCCGTCAAGCTTATCAAGGCTGAGCGAATGAGACGATGCCTCCATAATCACTCTTTCGTAACCCTTGTCAAAAGCATTCTTCAAAATTCTAAAAAAGTCCTCGGGGTCGGGAGTCGTTAACCCACCGTCAAGGGTACCTATCGTCTTAACCCTTTGTCCTGCACATAAATATATCTCTGACAACAACCGACAAGTAGACGTCTTACCGTTTGTTCCCGTAACACCTATAAGCTTCATCATTCTTTCGGGGTTACCGTACGATTTGGCACACATACGTGCTAAAACTGCCCTTGTATTCTCAACCTTGATATAAGGCAACTCCGAAGCAATTACACATTCTGTTACGCTCTCAACGACAAGCAACACAGCCCCCCTCTGTCTCGCCAAAGAGGCAAAGCTATGTCCGTCATTACGCATTCCCTTTATGCATACGAATATAAATCCGTCTTCAACCTCGTTTAATCTTGAAGTTACACCCTTTATTTCAAGGTCAAAATGCGTAACGTCTGTCTCTAAAACTTCAATATTCTCAAGATAATTATATAATTTCAAACGCTATAGCCTCCCGAATGTTAAATAAAATTATTTATTTTAACATCCCTCAGCTAAAGCTGTTTTTTTAGTCTGTACCGTCCGTATGTCTTAACTGAATGGTTATAAGTGTTCCCTTAGGCACCAAAGTATCTACCTCAAGGGATTGGCTCACTACTCGCGCTCCAACACCTTCATCAAAGTTCAACGCACCGTCAACCTTTATATTAAATCCCGCATTGGTAAGCGTTCTGTTTGCAACCGTCGCCGTCATACCGATAACGTTCGGTACCTTGATTTGGGTACTCTGTTCCGGTGTTGCACTTCCAAGGAAGAATATTACCTTACCCGAACTCATAAGCACCGCACTTCCTCCGGCGGGAATCTGTGATACAACAGTCGGTCCATCTCCTACAAATTCATATTCAAGCTGTTGATTTCTTACACTCATTATTGCCTTATCAACGGTCCAGCCTGTGTAATCCCATACCTGAACATGAGCTCTTTTTTGCTCTTCTTCATCAAGATTACTTTCTATTCCCATATAAGGCAATACCTCTTCAAGAAGCTCGGATATATAAGGTGCTGCAACCATACTTCCGTAAATATTGTTTCCAAGAGGTTCGTCGCACAATATCAAAACTGCTATCTGCGGGTCATCTGCGGGAGCATAAGCAACGCATGAACCAACATACAAGTATGATTCGCCCTCTTCATTAAGTATATCTCTCTTCTGTGAAGTTCCCGTCTTTGCGGCAACCTTGTATCCCAAAACGTATGCATTCTTCGCACCGCCGTTTCCTGATACACCCTCTTCAAGTACAGTTGATATATACTCGGAAGTATTCTTGCTTATAACCTGTCTTTTAACGTTTGTTTCGTATGTTTCAATAATATTTCCTTCGGAATCCACAACCTTGTCAAGCACGTGGGGAGTTACCAAATATCCACCGTTTGCAACAGATGCTATAGCAGTAAGCTGCTGTATAGGAGACGTCTTAAAGGTCTGACCGAATGCATAAACGGATAATTCAACGTTATTCAGTCCGTTTCTTCCAACGTAAATACCGCCCGCCTCACCACGCAAGTCTATTCCCGTCTTTCCTGTATATCCAAAAGAGGTGAAATAATCATAAAACATATCCGACCCTATTCTATGGCTTATGGTAACCAAAGTAGGGTTGCAAGACTGCTGAAGCATCTCAGAGAAAACTCTTGTTCCGTGTCCCGTTCTCTTGTGGCAGTGAATCGGCTTGGGATATCCGTCAACCTTAATATAACCTCTGCACGTAAACTGTTCTAAGGGGTCTATCAGATTTTCTTCAATAGCCATTGAGGCTGTTATTACTTTAAAAGTAGAACCCGGCTCATACAACCACGAAACTGCCTTATTGTTCCAAGACGAGAACAAAAGCTCATTATATTTTGCCGTATATTCTTCGCTGTCTGCAGGTAAGCCAAGTTCATCAAGCTTTGCCTGAAAAACCTCACTTAGTTTACCCGGAGCATTCAGGTCATAAGTAGGATACTGTGCCATAGCAAGTATTCCGCCGGTGTTAACGTCCATTACAATACCTGTTACACCGCCGCCCGACACTGCCTCCTCGTATGACAGCTTTATTTGTTTTTCAAGGAGCTGTTGTATACGCATATCAATCGTCGTTACAACATCGTAACCGTCCTGCGCATTAATATAGCTTTCATATTTGAAAGGCATATCCATACCAAGACCGTTCTTCGCTGTTATATATCTACCGGGGGTACCGGTCAAATACTTATCATATTGCAGTTCTACCCCATAGCTTCCGCCGTCGGTTCCCATAAAACCGAGAACATTAGCCGCCAAAGAATCATAAGGATAGTATCTTTTGGTCGTCGCCTCAAGGTGTATTTGTTTTGAGAGCTCGTTTTCTTCAATAAACGCTCTTACTCTGTCCGCATCTTCCTTTTCTACATTTCTCTTTACAGTTTCATCTGCTCTGTTTTCTCTC
>JAFQOB010000059.1 GCA_017395725.1 Clostridia bacterium | reverse complement strand
AACAGCGCTCTTCTATGGTAAGATGTTTGTAGTTCATGTAAATCCTCCTTGGTGGTTTGGTGTGTGGTAACTCTATTCTACCATAGATTTACATGAACTTTCAATTTTTTCTTACTGTTGCACTTGATAGTATAATTCACCCTTATAAGTAAAAAATGCGATTCGTTTTGAATCGCATTTTTGTTTTATAATTCGTTTGTAAAATCGTTGAGTGCTTCTGTGTTGTAGCTTTCGATATCGCCCTTGTCGCATTTTCTTGCTATTTCACTGTCAATAGGCAATTTGGCTATGCGGTCAATGCCGAATCTTTCTGCTACTTCATCTATATGGCTTTCGCCGTAAATGGAATGTTTCTTGCCGCAGTCGGGGCACATAAAATATGACATATTTTCAACAATTCCGTAAATGGGAACGTTCATCATATTTGCCATCTTTACAGCCTTTTCAACTATCATTGAAACAAGCTCCTGAGGAGACGTAACAATAATAATTCCGTCAACGGGAATAGACTGAAATACTGTTAAAGGAACGTCGCCTGTGCCGGGAGGCATATCGATAAACATATAGTCTACGTCTTCCCAGATAACGTCTGTCCAAAACTGTTTAACGGTTCCTGCGATTACGGGTCCTCTCCATACTACAGGGTCTGTTTCGCTGTTAAGCAACAGATTGATTGACATAACGTCAATACCGTTCTTTGATTTTGCGGGTATAATACCTCTTTCGTCGGCAAAAGCTTTTTCATGTATTCCAAAAGCTTTTGGAATAGAAGGACCTGTGAGGTCTGCATCAAGAATGGCAACTTTGTTGCCTTTCTTATTCATAGCCGAAGCTAACATTGAGGTTACGAGGGATTTACCGACACCGCCCTTACCGCTGACAATGCCGTATACTTTTTTTACGCTGCTGTGTTCGTTTAAGGCTTCAAGAAATGATTTGGGGTCTCTTGACGAACAGTTTTCAGAGCAGGTAGAACAATCATGTGTGCAATTCTCGCTCATTTTTCTGTTTTGAGTTTCAATTATTTTCTAATTGAAGCTTCGTCTCCTTTGCTTATTTTTCTACATATATAATATTATATCCTATTTTTACTTGATGTCAACAATAAAAATGTTTTTTGGTTTTAAAGATTTTGAGAAATATTAAAAGGGGACTTTTTTGTGGAAAGTCCCCTTTTTTGTCGCGGGAGGACACAAGCTCCTCCCCTACGGTGTAGGTTGTTCTGTTTGTAGGGACAGGCGTCCTCGACTGTCCGCCCCTTTCTATCTGCAGCCGCAGCCGTTATCTTTGTCGTCCTTGCAGTAAAGACCTGCCTTGTCGAACGCGGGATTATACATATAATAATTCTTCTTATCGCAGGCTTTGTCTTGGCTGATGCGTAATGCGTCGCCAAATCTTTGATAGTGAACTATTTCTCTTGCTCTGAGGAATTTGATAACGTCGCACACGTCAGTGTCATCTGAAAGACGGAGAATGTTGTCATAAGTTACTCTTGCTTTTTGTTCGGCAGCAAGGTCTTCGTTTAAGTCGGCAAATACGTCGCCTTTTACCGCTAAATATGCAGTAGTGAAGGGAACACCCGCCGCAGATACGGGGTATATTCCTGTCGTATGGTCAACAAAATACGTGTCAAATCCTGACTTTTTGATTTCATCAATGCTTAAATCTCTTGTAAGCTGATGAACTATTGCTGCTATAATCTCCATGTGGGCAAGTTCTTCGGTACCGATGTCTGTTAAAATACCTATTACCTCATCGTATGGCATACTGTATCTTTGGTTCAGGTATCGCAAAGATGCTCCCAACTCCCCATCCGGACCGCCTAAATGTTTTTTACGATAATTAATTTGCGCGGAAATAAACAATAATGTTATTCTTTGCTTTTTCGTAGACAATTCTTTCAATTACAGATTTTAAAGTCTTATTTTTTACGTCATCAGAAACGTCGTCTCTCTTT
>JAFQOB010000058.1 GCA_017395725.1 Clostridia bacterium | reverse complement strand
CTTACTGTCAAGAGAACGAAGCTGTATTGCCTCGGCTATGTGTTTGACCTGAATCTTATCGCTGTTGTCAAGGTCGGCAATAGTCAAAGCAACACGTAAAATCCTGTCATATCCACGTGCAGACATTCCCATCTTCTCAAATGCCGCACGTAACAGCGAGTGCGCGTCATTATCGAGAGTACAGTATTTTCTTATTTGGCTGGTCGTCATATCTGCATTTGAATATATCGGTTTACCCGCATAAGTTGTTTCGTTTTTAAAACGCTCAACGGCTCTCGCTCTTGCCGCATCAACCCTTTCGCGTATCTTGTCGGAGCTTTCCGCCGGTTTGGTATCCGACAGCTCGTTATATGAAAGGGAAGAGACCTCAAGCTGTATATCTATCCTGTCGATAAGCGGTCCGCTTATCTTTGAAATATATTTTCTTATATCTTCTTGTTTGCAAGTGCATTTCTTGGTGGGGTGTCCGTAATATCCGCATTTGCACGGGTTCATTGCACATACAAGCATAAATGAAGAGGGAAAAGTAAAGTGACCTGCGGCTCTTGTAACCGTAATGCTTCCGTCTTCAAGGGGCTGACGTAATACTTCTGTTGCACTCTTGTTAAATTCGGGTAATTCATCAAGGAAAAGTATACCGTTATGGGCTAAAGAAAGCTCACCCGGCATAGGAATTCTGCCGCCGCCCGACAGAGCTACTGATGACATTGTATGGTGAGGTGAACGGAACGGTCTTTCTACGATAAGTGAATCTGCGGGGAGTGTTCCTGCAATAGAGTGAATCTTGGTTGACTCAACCGCCTCGTCAAAGGTTATTTTCGGCAAAATAGAGGGAATACGCTTTGCAAGCATACTTTTTCCTGTTCCGGGAGGACCGATAAGCAATACGTTATGGTTTCCCGCAGCCGCAATTTCAAGTGCTCTCTTTGCCTTCTCTTGACCTTTTACGTCTGCAAAATCCATTTTTGTACTTGCTCTCTGTCTTTCAAAAATATTCTTATCAAACTCAACAGGAGCTATTATTGTCTTTCCGTTTAAATGCTCAACGAGCTCTCTTATATTGCGTACGGGATATGCCTTTATACCCGATACAACAGATGCTTCTTTCGCATTGTCGTATGGTACGAATATTTCTTTTCTGCCTCTGTTCTTTGCACATAATGCCATTGACAAAACGCCGCGAACACTTCTGAAATTACCCGACATAGACATTTCGCCTATAAAGCATTTATCTGACAGGTCGGTAGATTTCTTGATTGTACCGCTGCTATGCAAAATAGCGGTGAGCAGTGCCATATCAAATGTAGAGCCTTCTTTTTTCATATCTGCGGGAGCAAGATTTATAACTATTGCCGAATCGGGAAAAATAAATCCGCTATTCTCCAAAGCCGCTTGAATACGCTTTTCTGCTTCCTTAACAGCAGCATCAGGCAAGCCTACTATTTCAAAGCAGGGAATCTTGTCTTGCATATTACATTCAACTG
Organism: Clostridia bacterium; assembly: GCA_017395725.1. Next base: position 172 of record JAFQOB010000058.1, on the reverse strand, counting down.
TTACTTCAAAGCCGTCAATGCCCATTACGCCTGACGAAAATACTGTTGAAAGCACCCTAAATCACCTCTAATATTGATATGATCTGTTAATCTATATAATATCACAGCACGCTGTTTTTTGCAACAGATTTTCATTTTTCTTGGAAATAAGAAAATACAAATAAATTAAAAT
>JAFQOB010000057.1 GCA_017395725.1 Clostridia bacterium | reverse complement strand
ATAATAGTTTCCATACGACCAATCTTCCGTTGGATCAATACCTGGTGCCACCAAAGCATTGTCAACAACGCAAAATCTGCTTATTTCTTCGTCAGGAACTGTTCCGCTGTTTTTCCAAGTACTTTCCTGTATATCATAGCACCAGATATCCACGGGACCTGCATTCGACCCATAATCCCCGCTGCCGATATACACCTTCTCATCCCAAATGATCATATCCCAAGGGCATCTTGAAGCAGTGTCTACTTCAAAGCTTTGCATACTCGGAACCCCGAGTTCAACGTAATCAACTATTCTTTTATCGCTGTTATAAGGCAATGCAAATGAATTTAAAACCAATGAAAAACCAACGACCGCACTCATAAACCCGCCAAATATACTCATCTGCATTCCCTCCTTTTTTAAATTTCTCCTTAAAGAAAAATACTTTCTATACTCAGTTTATAGTAACATTTTTGCAGATTTTTGTCAACAAAAAAGACAGTTTGCAAGAAACTGTCTTTTAGTGTATTTGTCTAATTTATACTTGCGGGTCAGTAGGAGCTTGTTCCGCCTGTGTAGGCTGTGCGGGAGCTGTAGGAGCCTGAACAATGGGTGCCTGAGCGATAGGTGCCTGTTTTTGAGATTTCTTATCTTTCTTGGGACATTCTTCAACACTGTATTGGTCCTTCAGCTTATTGTTAATCTGAATTGTGTTCTTAACCAAAAGAATAAAGAGCATCATTCCTTCAAACAAAAGACGTGTAGCAATGGGGCCTAATATCATTGCAATAAGACCTACCCAGCCGTACCATACGCTTGATGTTTCGCCTGTGAAAAAGTTCTCCTGCGTGTTAACTATAAAGAGCATAAAGAAGCCGCCTACTACAAACGTTACCGTTATCAAAACGTAAAGAACCTTTATAATAGCTTCAATCAACAAGCCTCTAAAGTTAAATAAATCGTTTAAAAATCTTCCAAATCCCTTGAGAGAATCACGCTTTTTGTCCGGTACTACTGTCAAACACAAAACTATTGTTACAATCAGTGATGCTATAGCTCCTAAAGACATTAGTATTATTGCACTTGGTACTCCTGATGGCATAATATAAACCCTCCTATTTATATATTTGTACATTAATCATAACACTTTATTAACAATTTGTCAATATATCGTGTCGAATAAAGAAAAAGTACGGGAGAAACCCGTACTTTTTCTTTATCTTTATTTGAAATTGTAGCCTGTGTCAATTGCCTTAAGGTTAATCTCAAGCATATCAGCTCGTTTTGCTGAAACTACTTTCTTCAAAGCGGCTTCCATATTGTCGTGGGTTACAGCGCCCGCTTCTTTTATAAACTTACCCATCATTATCATATTCGCCAACGTGGGTGCACCTATCTCCTGAGCAAGCTTCGTCGTCGGTATGTAGAACACCTTAACGTCTGTTCTCTCAACCTTTCTTTCAATAAGTGTCGAATCTACAAAAATCATACCGCCCGATACAACTGCATTTTCATACTTATCAAGTGAAGGAAGGTTCATTGCTATAAGAACGTCGGGATTAGATACAATAGGTGAACCTATCGGTTCGTCGCTGAGTATTACGCTACAGTTTGCCGTACCGCCTCTCATTTCGGGACCGTATGAAGGCAACCAGCTTATCTCTTTGCCCTCAAGCATTCCCTTGTATGCCATAAACTTACCTGCAAAAAGAACGCCCTGACCGCCAAATCCTGCTATAAGTGTATTTGTTGTCATAATTATTCAGCCTCCTTTGTTGCACTTCTGTCCTTATATACGCCGAGAGGATAATAAGGAATCATCTTTTCGTCAACCCACTTAAGTGCGTCAACAGGTGTCATACCCCAGTTTGTAGGACAAGATGAAACAACCTCAACAAGTGAAAATCCCTTGTTGTTTATCTGATTTTCAAACGCCTTCTTAATAACCTTTTGTGCTTCCTTAACGTTCTTAACGTTATTTACCGCAACTCTTGCTATAAATTCGGGACCGTCAAGGGTAGAAAGCATTTCACTTACCTTTACGGGATAACCTGCCGTCGAAACGTCTCTTCCGTACGGAGAAGTCTGTGTTACCTGACCGGGAAGAGAGGTTGGAGCCATCTGTCCGCCAGTCATACCGTATATTGCGTTATTTACGAAAATAACCGTAATATTTTCATTTCTTGTTGCTGCGTGTACTGTTTCTGCCATACCGATAGAAGCCAAGTCACCGTCACCCTGATACGTGAAAATAACGTTTTCGGGCATAGCTCTCTTCAAGCCTGTCGCAACTGCGGGAGCTCGTCCGTGTGCAGCCTCTACCATATCACATGCAAAATAATTATATGCCATAACCGCACAACCAACAGGCGCTACACCTACGGTCTTGCCTTCTATACCGAGATCATCTATAGCCTGAGCAACAAGGCGGTGAATAATACCGTGTGTGCAACCGGGGCAATAGTGAAGCTCGGCGTCTGTTAAGCTTTTGGGCTTTTCAAATACTACCATTATCTTTCGCCTCCTGCCATTTTCTTTATAGCTTCGAGAACCTGTTCGGGTGTAGGAATCATACCGCCGACACGGTTACAAAGCTCAACGGGTCTCTTGCACTCTGTCGCAAGTTTTACGTCTTCAATCATCTGACCCATAGACAATTCAACGCTGAGGAATCCCTTTACCTTTTCTGCCGCTTCTGCCAAAGGCTTCTTGGGGAAGGGCCAGAGGGTTATAGGTCTTATCATACCAACCTTAATACCCATATTTCTTGCCGCAATTACGGCATTCTTTGAAACACGGGAAGCTATACCGAATGCAACTACGCAATATTCTGCATCTTCCATCATAAAGGATTCATATCTTGCTTCGTTTTCTTCGATAGTCTTATATCTTTCAAATCTTTCAATATTGGTCTTTTCAAGCTCTTCGGGAAGCAAATAGAGAGAGTTTACTATATTGTGCTTTCTCTTCATCTGTGTTCCTGTAACTGTCCAATCCTTTTCGGTAGGCTTATATTCAACCTCGGGCAACTCAACAGGTTCCATCATCTGTCCCATAGTTCCGTCTGCAAGAAGCATTGCGGGAACTCTGTATTTTTCCGCTAAGTCAAATGAAAGTATAGTCATATCTGCCATTTCCTGAACGGATGCGGGAGCAAGTACTATCAAATGGTAGTCGCCGTGACCGCCGCCCTTTGTTGCCTGAAAATAGTCTGACTGTGAAGGCTGAATACCGCCGAGACCGGGGCCGCCTCTCTGTACGTTTACTATAAGCGCGGGAAGGTCTGCACCTGCTATGTAAGAAATACCCTCTTGCTTAAGGGATACACCGGGGCTGGAAGACGAAGTCATAACACGCATACCCGTACCCGCAACGCCGTATACCATATTAATTGCAGAAATTTCACTTTCTGCCTGAAGGAATACACCGCCTATCTTGGGCATTCTCTTTGCCATATAAGCCGCAATTTCCGTCTGGGGAGTTATAGGATAACCGAAGTAATGACGGCAGCCTGCCTTTATTGCCGCCTCTGCAATTGCTTCGTTACCTTTCATCAAAACCTTATCTGCCACAAAATCCACCTCACTTTTCAACCGTTATAACGCAGTCGGGGCACATAGTCGCACAGAACGCACAGCCTATGCACTTTTCCTGATCCGTTATCTCGGCGGGAGAATGTCCCTTTTTGTTAATCTTGTCTTTTGCAAGTACAATAATCTTTTTCGGGCAAACACTTACACAAAGTCCGCAGCCCTTACAAAGATCTGTCGCAAAGCTAACTTTTTTCATATAGATTGCTCCTATCTGAATAATATTATTTTTTTATTAAAACAGTTTTTCCTGTAATTTCAGACGAAAAACCTTATCTTTTTCAATAACCTTTGATACTTCGTCGGCAATCGACTCCTTAACCGCAGTATACATTACCTCGGTATTCGTCATCTCAGCTAACCTTTCTGTCATCTCAACAGTTCTTAAAACGTCGTCAGCCGTAGTCTCTTCCCCAAGATTTGAGTTGTTTACTATCTTCGTAAACTTTAACTTCGCCGCATATTCGATTTCTTTAAAAACCTCATACGCTTCTTCAACATTCGTTGTAAGCGGTCTATAAAAGTTTACCGTAAAAATCATCTCATAATCGTTATCTTCTTTAAGTCTCGGCACAAATCGTCCGAGAGCCAACGCCCCTCTGTCGTCGCCTCCAAGGTCAATTATAACCTGTCTGTCCTTTCTGTCAAACAGACCGTAAGCCGCCGACGGAAGACTTGGCAAATCAACGCTTGTATTCGCAAAGGGCAGAGACACAAGCTCTATATCATTTTTTGCAAACAGCTCTTCGCTGTCCTTGGTACGAAAATACGGATTCACTATATCAAGGTCTGCTATACTGACCCTGTAATCCATCTGACGAAGCATCAAAGCATAGTTTACGGCAAGATTAGTCTTTCCGCTTCCGTAGTGACCTGAAAAAATCGTTACCCTTTTCATTCTTTTACTTTTACTGCTCCTTTCTCTATGGATTATTATTTAACTTTATATAGCTCGGGACGTCTGTCGGCAAACACGTTTATGGTGCTTCTTATATTTTCTATAACACCAAAATCAAGCTCTGCCGTTATAATATCCTCTGTTTCCCCTGTAGATACCAATTCTTCACCCCAAGGGTCAAACATTCTTGAACAACCCGAATATGTATTTCTACCCGCCTTGCCGCAGCTGTTACAACAGCACACGAACATCTGATTCTCAATCGCTCTTGCTTTCGCAAGTGCATTCAAATGGGCAATTCTAACCGCCGGCCACTGAGTTACTACAAACAAGCAGTCAAGCCCTGTTACCGTCATTGACCTGATAATCTCGGGGAATCTTATATCGTAGCATATTATAACACCGCAGCTCTTGCCGTCAAGAGCAAATTTGCATATATGGTTACCCTTTGCAAAGTGCTTATCCTCTTTCATTGGAGAGAAAAGGTGTGTCTTGTCATATTCTGCAATACAGTTACCCTCTCTGTCGAATACATAAGAGGTATTATACATTTCACCGTTCTTAACGTTTGCCACGCTTCCCGCAACGATATTAACTTTCAATTCCTTTGCAAGTCCGCCGATTACCCTCTTCGTCTTCTCTCCGTCCCTGTCGCAATAATCCTTAATCGACTCTTCGGGGAAAAAACCCGTATTCCACGTCTCAGGCAATACAATAACGTCAGGTGTGTCCTTTGCAGCATCCCGTATAAGCTTTTCTGCCTTTACAAAGTTTTCACTGCTTGAACCAAAAGCCATATCCATCTGTATACAGGATACCTTTAATTTATCTGACATTTATCTTGTCACCTCACAGTTTATTTCTCTGTATCTTTCCGCTTACCGTCTTGGGTAACTCGTCCTTAAATTCAACTATTCTGGGATACTTATAAGGTGCGGTCTTTTCTTTTACGTACTTCTGAATCTGTCTCTTAAGCTCGTCGGAAGGCTCCGTTCCCTTTACAAGAACGATACTTGCCTTAACAACCTGACCTCTTACCTCGTCGGGCGCAGCAGATACACCGCACTCAAGAACATAAGGCAATTCCATAATTACGCTTTCTATTTCAAAAGGACCTATGCGATAGCCCGAAGACTTGATAACGTCGTCAACACGTCCAACGTACCAGAAGAAGCCGTCCTCGTCCTTCCAGGCAACGTCGCCGGTATGATAAAAGCCGTCGTGCCATACTTCCTTTGTCTTTTCGGGATCATTGTAATATCCCGTAAATAATCCGCAAGGCGCTCCGTCCTTAACGTTAACAACAATTTCGCCTGTTTCACCAATAGGAACGGTTTTTCCGTCGGCATCTACTATATCAACGTCATATACGGGTGTAGCACGTCCCATAGAACCAATCTTATGGGGAGCGCCTACCATATTACCAATAATCATTGTGCTTTCGGACTGACCGAAGCCTTCTATTATCTGAAGTCCCGTAGCCTTTTCAAACTGCTTGTAAACCTCGGGGTTCAGTGCCTCGCCCGCTGTCGTCATATGCTTTACCGATGAAAAATCGTATTTTGAAATATCTTCCTTAATAAGCATACGCAGCATTGTGGGGGGAGCACAGAAAGTGGTTATCTTATACTTTGCAAACATAGGCAATATTTCTGCCGCGTTAAATCTGTCAAAGTCATAAACGAACGTTGCCGCCTCACAAAGCCACTGTCCGTATAATTTACCCCACATAGACTTCGCCCAACCTGTATCCGATATGGTAAAGTGCAATCCCTCGGGGTCAACGTTGTGCCAATATCTTGCAGTATGGAAATGACCTAATGCATATTTATAGTTATGTGCGGCAATCTTGGGATATCCCGACGTTCCTGACGTAAAGAACATAAGCATTAAATCGTCGCCGCAGGGTGAATCTTCTTTTCTGTCAAAATGAGAGCTGTAAAGAGTATACTCTTCGTCAAAGGTTCTCCAACCCTCACGCTCTCCGTTTACTATAATCTTGTGCTTAAGTGTGGGGCTCTTTTCTGCTGCCAACTCTATCTGATGAGCAGTGTCGCCGTCCGCCGTACATATTATACCACAAACCCCCGCAGAATTAAAGCGATATTCAAAATCGTGCTCAACAAGCTGGTTGGTTGCCGGAATCGCTATAGCGCCGAGCTTATTTAAACCGAGCATTGCAAACCAGAACTGATAATGTCTCTTCAATACGAGCATTACTCTGTCGCCCTTCTTTATTCCAAGAGACTTAAAGTAGTTCGCACACTGTGCAGACGCACGTTTCATATCCTTAAACGTAAATCTTCTCTCGGTGTTGTCCTTGGATATATGGAGCATTGCAAGCTTGTCGGGCTCCTTCGCCGCCAACTCGTCAACAAGGTCAAATGCAAAATTGAATTTCTCGGTATTCTTGAATTTTATAGAAGTAGGCGTTCCCTTTTCGTTTTCGGTTACGTCAATAAACTTCTTATAAATTCTGTCCTTCGTATCCTTTTCAACAACCGTGTTGCTCTTAATAAGCTTCGACGGCATAAGCTCGGGAATAGGTTCTCCTGTAGGGTTAAGTACTATGGCGTAGAACAAGCAGTCCTTGCCGTTAACCGCAATCATACCGTGCGGAGTAGTACTGTTAAAATAAATACTGTCGCCGGGGCCAAGTATCTCTCTGTGTTCGCCTATCTGAACAAGAAGGTTTCCTTCAATAATAATGTCACATTCCTGACCCTCGTGGCTCGTCAGCTCAATATCCTTCGACTGTGCCTCTTCGTCATACACACTCTTAACGAACAAGGGCTCGGCTATACGGTTCGTAAAAGAATAAGCCATATTAAAATACGTCATGCCGTGAGCCTGTGATACCTTTTGTCCCGTACCTGCTCTCGTTACGGTATAAGACTTAAGTCTCGGCGAATAACCCTCGATAATATCGGTTACGTTTACATTCAACGCAAGAGCGCATCTGTAAATAAACGCAAAGTTTAAGTCGCTTTCGCCCCTTTCACAAAGCAAATATTCTTCTACTGTAACGCCTGTTTTCAGCGCCATATCCTCGGGGGATAACGCTTCAAGCTCGCGAAGCTCTTTAATACGCCCCGCCATTTCTCTTATCTTGTAGTCAAGTCCTGTAATCTGTTGCATAAATCATTCTCCGTTCCGGGATAAGAAAAGCACTCATCCCAAAGTTAATGACTTTGAGACGAGTGCTGATAGTCTATACACCCGCGGTACCACTCAAATTGCAGTTTTTTAACCGCCACTCTCGGAATCCAACAATTCCTATGCCTTCACGCGACAACTACGGGAAGATTCTACTTGCTCTTTTCCAAAAGCTTTCTTTCTTCCGGCTCGGAAGCTACAAACACAAAGTCTTTTTAAACGACTCGCACCAAAACGCCGTCTCTCTGGGTAAAAATGTGCTTTATGCCCTCTTCGTCGAAGCCTTTACTATTAATATAGAAGTATCTTATCACAACTTTGATGTTTTGTCAACAACTTTTTTATGATTTTTTAAAGCTTGTTTCTCTGAATCTTACCGCTGATAGTCTTTGGAAGCTCACTCTTAAACTCAACTATTCTCGGATACTTGTAAGGCGCCGTATTCTTCTTAACATAAGCCTGAATATCCTTCTTAAGCTGTTCTGTAGGTTCAACACCCTTTACAAGAACGATACTTGCCTTAACCACCTGACCTCTTACCTCGTCGGGTACTGCAGATACGCCGCACTCGAGAACGTAAGGCAATTCCATGATAACGCTTTCAATCTCAAAGGGACCTATGCGGTAGCCCGAAGACTTGATAACGTCGTCAACACGTCCAACGTACCAGAAGAAGCCGTCTTCATCACGCCACGCGGTATCGCCTGTGTGATAGTATCCGTCGTGCATAACCTCTTTGGTCTTTTCTTCGTTTCTGTAATAACCCTCAAACAAGCCGCAAGGAACCTTTTCGCTTATTCTTACAACGATTTCGCCTGTTTCACCGTCGGCTACAGGGTTACAATTTTCGTCAACTATGTCTATATCATAAAGGGGTGTAGGTTTACCCATAGAACCAACCTTGTGTGTTCCACCCATAAGGTTTGCTATAGCCAACGTCAACTCTGTCTGTCCAAAACCTTCCATAATCTGAAGTCCCGTGAGTTTTTCAAATTGCTTGTAAACCTCAGGGTTCAAAGCTTCGCCCGCTGTCGTCATATGTCTGATTGAAGAAAGGTCGTATTTTGAGATATCTTCCTTAATAAGCATACGAAGCATTGTGGGGGGGGCACAGAAGGTTGTTATCTGATATTTCGCAAACATAGGCAATATTTCTGCCGCGTTAAATCTGTCAAAATCATAAGTAAATACTGCACCCTCAGCAAGCCATTGACCGTATAATTTACCCCAGAGAGCCTTACCCCAACCTGTATCGGATATGGTAAAGTGGAGTCCGTCATCGCTTACGCCGTGCCAATATTTTGCCGTGATATAATGACCTAATGCATACTTGTAGTTATGAGCCGCAATCTTGGGATAACCTGTCGTACCCGACGTAAAGAACATTAAGCTAAGGTCGTTTCCGCAAGGAGTATCTTCCGTTCTTTCAAAATGAGTGCTAAACAGCTTATACTCTTCGTCAAAATTCTTCCAGCCTTCTCTTTCGCCGCCAACCAAAAGCTTTGTCGTAAGAGTGGGACAGTCTACCTGTGCCAAGTCTATCTGATTCGCAACGTCACCGTCTGCTGTACATACAATAGCACTTACTCCCGCAGAGTTAAATCTGTATTCAAAGTCGTGCTTCTGAAGCTGATATGTTGCAGGAATTGCAATTGCTCCAAGCTTATGTAAACCGAGAATTGCAAACCAGAACTGATAATGTCTCTTCAATACAAGCATTACTCTGTCGCCCTTCTTAATTCCGAGAGACTTAAAGTAATTCGCGCACTGTGCCGATGCCTTCTTCATATCCTTAAACGTAAATCTGCGTTCAACCTTGTTTACGTCAAGATGTATCATAGCAAGCTTATCGGGTTCCTTATCTGCAATAGCGTCAACGGTATCAAAAGCAAAGTTATATTTATCTTCGTTCTTGAAGTCGATTGACTGCAAGTATCCGTTTTCGTTTTCAACAGTAGTGATAAAATTCTCGCTGACAAGGTGCTTTTCCATTCGGTGAGAACGCATAAGCGTATCTCTCAAAACGGTTTCCTCTTCTTCTTCACCGGGGAGAATTACCGCAACGAACAAACATTCTCTGCCGTCAACGGCTATCATACCGTGAGGTGTTGAGCTGTTATAATAAATGCTGTCGCCTTCACTCAAATACTCAACGTTGTCGCCAATCTGTATCTTAAGACGTCCACTCATTACAAAGTCAAATTCCTGTCCTGAGTGCTTTGTCAAGTGAATAGGCTTGTTCTGAAGCTTCTCGTCATATTCATAACGTACCCAATATGGCTCGGCAATCTTCTTACGGAACATAGGCGCCAAGTTCTTAATGCTGATGCCCTCTTCCTTTGCAGTCTCCTGTCCCTCGCCCTTTCTTGTTACCGTATAAGATGAAAGGTGGGCTGACTTACCTTCCAAAAGGTCGGTAATACCTATACCAAACGCAAGAGAACACTTATGTATGAACGTAAAAGGAAAATCCAATTGTCCGTTCTCATACTGTAAATACTGGTTAACGGAAACTTCGGTCTTCTCTGCCATTTCCTTAATGGTAAAACCAAAAATCTCTCGCATTTCGCGGATACGCACCGCTACTTCCATAAGCTTGTTTGATTCGAATGTTGCCATAATTTTTTCCTCTCTTTCTTTTCCGAGGGAGTATTCCAACAAAAAAACTCGCCTCAAATTTCTTTGAGACGAGTGTGATTTTTTTCACATCCGCGGTACCACTCAAATTGCAGTTTAATAAACTGCCACTCTCGGAATCAATAAATTCCTATGCATTCACGCAGCAATAACGGAAAGCGCCTACTAATTATAAAATAATTTTCGGACTTTCGGCTCGGAAGTGATAGGTTAAATGAAAAATTCTTACCGTCGGTTTACACCAACCACCGACTCTCTGCGCATAAAAACCTTCGACCGTCTTCGTCATAGCCTTTTCTTATTAAGATGTGGGTATTATAGCACCTTGATTTTGTTTTGTCAAGGGAATTGCAAAAAATTTTTTGATTTTTTGCGAGCAAGAATGTGAATCGCCCGTGTTTTTGTTTGTGCAAATAATATGACCTTCTCCAGTGGGAGAAGGTGGCTCGGCGATACACACACCTACATTAAACACCTTCTTCATCGCCGAGTCGGATGAGGTTGTTTCCAATGGATTACATTTCTCAAATGACGACCTCATCAGTCGCGCCGCATATAATTAATTATATTTCTAACATTACCGGCGGCACGACAGCTTCTCCCACCGGAGAAGCTACAATGTTATTTTCTACCGCACTCGGTTTTGTTTGTGCAAATTTATACCACTATATCTTTTATATCAAAATCCCCTAAATTAATAACTTGCTTTCTCTTTCTCACTGCTTCCTCAATATTGGTGTATGCATTAGAAAACGGTGTATTTAAATAAGTAATAATATAATTGGATTTATCTATCATAAAAGTATTTCTCCGCCTTATCGCAAAACGCAAGGGAGTTTTTGTTAACTCATCAGGAAAAATCGTCTTTTTGCTATCATAATATACATTTTCTGTTGTACGGTTTAAATATGCCAAAACTACATTAATCTGTATATTGTACTTCTTTTCAAGCTCACAAAGCACTTCATATACCAGCTTATCATAATTGCCTTGTGTCCCAACATAAAAACGGGTAGTATTTTTATATACAATAAGCTCTTCAATCGTATATAAAAGACAACTTCTTATTTCGCTCGGGCAGTCTCTATGACCAATAAAACTGCAACTTTGCATATTTTCCCCCACCTCCCACAAACTATTTTAAGGGAATATCCCTTAAAAGTCAATAAGGCATATTCCCTTAAGGCATAATTTGTCTTGTGAGGTGATTATTATGTTTAAACGCTTGCGGGATATGCGCGAGGATAGAGATTTAACTCAGGCTCAAATGGCAAATTATTTGAAAATTCATCAAACAACCTACTCTGATTATGAAATCGGTAATTTAAATGTTCCCATCGATGTCTTTATAAAACTTGCGGAGTTTTATAATACAAGCATAGATTATTTAGCCGGCATTACCGATAATCCTAAGCCTTATAAATAATATAAATTTTTCTAATATTTCAAAAAACACCACAGTTTTAAAAGTCTGTGGTGTTTTTTATTATTTGTGCAGATTTGTTTATTTTTTCGCGGGGCGTCGCCCCCTACTCCCTCTCCGTCAGCTTTCAGCTGCCACCTCTCCCGTAGGGCGAGGCTCTATGTTTGCACAAACCAAAGTTTCAAGGGTTCTTTGCTTACTTTTTTCTATAAAGGGGCGCCGAGGACGTCGCCCCCTACGAATAATTAATAATGTCTGTACAAACCAGAGAGGCAAGTTCTTTGCCAAGCTTTCTGCGAAAGAAAGCGGGCCTACTTTCTTTGCGTAACGGACAGTCGAGGACGCCTGTCCCTACAATTCAACTATTATGTTCGCACAAACCTTTTATTAAAAGGTTCTTTGCCTACTTTCTTCCTTAAAGAAAGTAGGTTATACGGGGATATTAAATATATATCCTGCGGCTATACCGAGAACGGCAGAGCCTACTATTATATATATTGGGCTCAGCTTCTTATATTTCAAAACAACGTACAGCGATACTGCAAATATCACAAGGGATACGTAAAATGCTACTGTCTTTACTACTCCAAAAGTAATGCTCACGGGGAAAAACACCGTCGTTCCTATAGATATTACCGCAGATGAAATAAGTCCTATTACGGCGGGTTTTAACCCTGACATACAACCGCTTACGGTCTTACTGTTCTTAAATTTCTCAAAAAATCTTGCAACTATAAGTATTATTATAAACGAGGGCAATACAACACCAAGGGTTGAAATAAATGCACCGAATACTGCTCCTACTGCCGAGTCCCCAAAAACCGCTAATCCTCTCTGAGAACCAACGTAGGTTGCAATATTTATCGCAAAGGGGCCGGGGGTCGATTCGCTTACCGCAATAAAGTCAACTATCTGCGCTTCAGCAAGCCACCCGTGTTCAAGCACTGCCGCCTGTACAAGAGGAAGCATTGCATATCCGCCGCCAAAGGTAAACGCACCTATCTTAAAGAAAGTCCAAAAAAGCTCTAATATACTAAGAATTATGCTCATTTTTTAGCCCTCCTTTCAGCAACTATAGACGATACGAGACCGATTATCGCGCAACAAATAACCACAATAATCACGTCTATCTTTACAATCGCCGCGAGAATAAACGAAAGTCCCATAACAATATATGAAACCATTCCCTTGGGACAAGCCTTATACATCTTTACAAGTGCTTTTATTATCAACGCAAGAACGCCTGCTCTTATGCCCATAAATGCGTATTTTACCACTTTCATATCCTGTACAAGTTCAAGAATACCCGATATAGCAAGAATTATCAAAAATGAAGGCAATACAACGCCCAACGTACAAGCAAATGAACCCCAAAAACCGCAGCACTTATATCCCACAAACGTTGCTGAATTAATAGCAATAGGTCCGGGAGTCGATTCCGCAATTGCCACAATTTCAAGTATCTCTTCGTCGGTTATCCACTTTCTCTTTTCGGATACCTCTCTTTGAATAAGCGGTATCATAGCATATCCCCCCCCAAAGGTAAATGCGCCTATTTTGAAAAAAGTCGCAAAAAGCTGCCACAGCCTTTTGAAATATTCCTTTCGGTTCATTTTTTCCATATTGTTTCTCCGTATATATTTATTTTATTAAAATCATAAATCCCGTAAGTATAGCTAAAAATCCAAAGTTAAACGCTGAAAACATTCCTATATAATATCCCGTCTTTCCGGGGTTATTCTTCACGTATTCGCGGAACGTTATCAAGCTTGCAAGTGACGATATCAACGTGCCCACTCCGCCTATATTTACTCCTACGAGCAGGTCGGCATAATTCCCTGTAAACTGACTGAGCAATATCGCCGACGGCACGTTGCTTATTATCTCGCAGCTCATTACGCTGAATAAAAGCGTACTCTTATTAAGAAGCATCGAAAACAGTTCTCTGACTACTCCTATTCTTGCCATATTACCTGAAAATATAAAGAAAAATACAAAAGTCAGCAACAGTCCGTAGTCAACCATCTTTAATGCTTTTCTGTCTGCAAATATAAGCACAATCGGAATAATAATCAGCCCTACCCAATAGGGTATTCCTCTAAACACTATCGCTATTGAAAGTGCAAACAAAACAAGATACAGTACCGTCCTTTTGGGGTCGAGGTTTATTTTTTCATCTGAAAGACTTAGTGGCTCGGGTTTAACAAATATTATACAGCACAGCGTTATGAGAATCACCGACAAAACAAACGGCGGGAGCATTATCAGCACAAACTCGAGGTTCGGTATCTCAAACTTTGAATAAAGATAAAGGTTCTGCGGGTTGCCAAATGGTGTCAGCATACCCCCAAGATTTGCCGCTATATTTTGCATTATAAACGTAAACGCCATATATTTTTGTTTGCCTGTCGCAGTCAAAACCAAATATCCTAACGGCAAAAACGTCAAAAGTGCCATATCATTTGCTATAAGCATTGAGCCTATAAAGGTTATGTACACCAAAGCCAATACGCTCATTCGCGCGTTTTTAAACAGCTGTACTACCTTTCTTGCAAGCATATAGAAAAAGTTTATATCCTTTAGTGCGCACACCACAGCAAGAACGCAAAACAGACAGGTCAACGTCTTGTAATCAAAATAATTCTTATATTCGCTGTCTATTGGCACTATAAAGCTTGTTAATAACGCCGCAGCAAATGCTATGCACATTACGGCATTCTTCTTTACAAATGTTACTGCCCTTTGCCAAAATATCGGTCTTTCTTTAACGTCGTTTTCCATATCCCTTAATTATTTCTTCCTCTCCGGAACAAAAAATATAAATATTATTGAACTTACAAGAAGCATCATAGGATAAAATAAATTGCTGATTATATCAAATGCCGACAGCGATTGTCCCAAGGTGCTTGTAACGGAAAGCGCCACGAGTATCTGTGCTCCGTACGGCAAAAAGCCTTGGAATATACACGAAAAAGTGTCAAGTATAGAGGCTGTCTTTCTGTTGGATATCCCATATTCATCAGCCATTTCTTTCGCTATGGGGTTTGCCATTACTATAGCAACCGTATTATTCGCCGTCGCTATATCCATCAGTCCTACCAAAAGTCCTACGCCAAGCTGTCCGCCCTTATTGCCCTTAAATATGCGGCGTATTCCGCTTAAGAGTGCCTCAAATCCGCCGTTATATCTAATAAGTGAGCATAGTGCCGCAACCAATATGGCTACCATCGACGTCTCAAACATTCCCGATGCTCCGTCGCCCATACCCTTAAGCAACGCGGGGAAATCTACTGCCCCTGTTACAAGCATTATTACGCTGCCCGACAATATGCCTACAATAAGCGTTACAAAAACGTTTATACCAACTACTCCGCAAATAAGAACGAGTATATACGGTATAATCTGAATCATATTGTATTCCTTATCTATTCCGCTTGATATATCTGCCCCCAGTGACAGTACTGCTATCAAAATAAGGGTCACTATTGCTGCGGGTAAAACTATCGCAAAGTTCGTGCGGAATTTGTCCTTCATCTTACAGCCCTGTCCGTTACATGCGGCAATTGTCGTATCTGATATTAACGAAAGGTTGTCCCCAAACATCGCTCCCCCCACAACAGAGCCTACGCATAAGGGGAGTGAAAAGCCTGTTCCCTCGGATATCGCTACTGCTATCGGCGTTATCAGCGTTATCGTTCCAACCGACGTTCCCATTGCCGTTGATACAAAACAGCTTACAATAAATATTACTAATACCGCAAACTTCGGCGGCGTTACCGACAACATAAAATATGCTACGCTTTCCGCTGAGCTTCT
>JAFQOB010000056.1 GCA_017395725.1 Clostridia bacterium | reverse complement strand
CAAAGAATTTTCTATTATTCATTGGATTTTTCTCAATTTCTTTATAGAATTTTACCTGTTTTTTATATTATATTATATTGAAAGATCGATTGTCAAGATGTATCATTAAATAAAAAAGCTATATTTTTTCAGGCGGTTTAAAATGAAATCAAAAAACGTTGTTTTTACTCAACCAAATACAACAGAACTCTTATCCGAAGACGTAAAGCCTCTCGGAAAAAAAGACATTCTAGTAAAGCTTTTATTTTCAACCATCAGTACCGGAACGGAAAAGGCTAATCTCATAGGCGAGGTAAACACAAGTGTTTATTCAAACAGAACAGTTGCTCACTTTCCTCGTCGCGTAGGTTACAGTTCCTCGGGAATTATTGTTGAGGTAGGTTCCAAAGTAACCGATTTGCACCCTGGTGACAGAGTTGCACTTAGTTGGAGTAAGCACGCAGAATACTGCGTTGTTCCCGCGCAAAATGTATATAAACTAAACGACGGAATATCCTTTGAAGAGGGTGCTATGTGGCATATTAGCACCTTCCCTATGGCAGCTATACGCAAATGCCGTCTTGAAATAGGCGAAAGTGCAATTGTAATGGGGATCGGTATTCTCGGTATGATGGCAATAAAACTGCTTAAGGCAGCGGGGGCTTGTCCTATTATCGCTGTTGACCACGACGAAACAAAATTGAAAATAGCCAAACGCATCGGCGCCGACTACGTATTTAACCCATTTGAAGAAGGATTTGCAGAAAAAGTAAAAAACATAACCAACGGTGGTGCCAACGTCGCAATAGAAGTTACAGGCAACGGCAAAGCTCTTGACAGCCTTCTTGATTGTATGGCACAGTTCGGCCGCGTTGCTCTTCTTGGCTGTACAAGAAGCTCTGATTTTACAATCGATTATTACCACAAAGTACACGGTCCCGGAATTTCACTTATAGGAGCACACACTATGGCTCGTCCCAAATACGAATCCTCGCCTTCTATGTGGACAACACGCGACGACGTACTCGCCGTTCAGAAACTCGTATCTCTCGGAAGACTCAGTTTTGCCGATTTGGTACAAGAAACTCACTCTATCAACAACTATAAAGAAGTATTTAACAGACTTGCAACTGAAAAAGGTTTTCCCATCATTCAGCTTGATTGGAGAGATTTGAAATGATTAAAATTGCACAAATAGGTATCTGTGATTTCAATCATGGCAAACAGGTTTGGAATTCTATTAATGCAAATTCAGATATTTTTGAAGTGGTAGGTTTTGCTCTTCCCGAAAACGAAAGATTACTAAGTCCCAAAAGAGTAGGTGCTTTCGACGGTTATCGTGAAATGACCGTTGATGAAATTCTGTCAAATCCTGATATAAAAGCAGTTACTATTGAGACGGAAGAAAAGCACCTTACAAAATATGCACTTATGGCGGCTAAGGCGGGTAAGCACATACACATGGAAAAACCTGGCGGTCAAAATCTTGCCGAATTTGAAGAACTTATTGAAACTGTACGAAAAAACAAAACAGTTTTGCATATTGGGTATATGTATAGGTATAATCCTTACATTATGGAGCTTACTGAAAGAATAAAATCAGGTGAATTCGGTGAAATAATAAGCGTTGAAGCTCAAATGAGCTGTTATCATAAGCTTCCTTTACGAAAATGGCTTGAAGGCTATATGGGTGGCTCTCTATTCTATCTTGGTTGCCACCTTATTGACCTTATTTTACAAATACAGGGCACCCCTACCAATATAATCCCATTAAACAAAAGAACCCAAACCGACGGTATCAACTGTACAGATTATGGTTTTACGGTATTTGAATATCCTAACGGTGTTTCTTTTGCGAAAGTATGTTCCCTTGAAAGAGGCGGATATTTTCGTCGAAATCTTGTAATAACGGGAACAAAAGCAAACGCTGTTCTCTGCCCTCTTGAAGACGGAAACGAATCGGAAATGACAACTACACTTAATTTTTGCGACTCTTCCTCCTTTGGTGCAAGAGGGAAAATAACCAAATGCGAACCATTTGACAGATACCTAAAAATGATGCGTTCCTTTGGCGAATACGTTTTGGGCGAGAAGAATAATCCCTATACCCTCGATTACGAATTAGAACTATATAAAACCATTTTAAAAGCATGTGGTGTAATTGTTGAACAATAATTTTTGCTTATCAAAAAAAGCTTGACTTTCAAGGTCAAGCTTTTTTATACGTTTTACACCGATTGTTTACGGATACTCGTAGGCGTTGCATTTAAGTGTATTTTTAATATTTTCCTAAAATACGAAGAAAAACTAAAACCTATTCTTTCACTGATTTCTTCAATGGAATGGTTTGTCGTAATCAATAATTCCCCTGCTTTTTTTCAAAGTATTCTTTGTCTTATCTCATTCGGTATCTTTTTGAACCTCTTTTTAAAAAAGTATACAAAGTCGCCTCGCTGATGTTACAAAAAACTGCAAACTCGCTTATTTTTGCATTGGAACCAAAATATTTACTATCGCAGGCCCTGTAATTATGTACGGTACGGTGGCAAGTGTGGTGTATGGGGTTATTTATTGGTTCATGAATATAATTTAAAACAAATGCTAATTGGGGGCAAAGTGACTATCTTTGCCCCCTCGACCGTTTTTTGCAAAAACCGTTGCAATTTATTTAACTTTTTGCTATAATTTACGAAAAGCTATGTTCGTAGAATGGAGGTCGATTTTGTGGAAGTCAGAGCGATTGATACACACTGCCATATTCATTACACACCTGTAGAATCATTAAAACCCATTACACTTTCAAATGTTATGCAGGAGGGTTCTTTATATACCGCCTATTGGGATAAGCTTTCGCAAATTGAGAAAGCGGCAAAGATCAGCACTGTCTTTGCATCACCCTTTGAAGCCTTGACCGATCGGGCAGATACTGTACAGGCAAACGAAGATATGTTTAAGCTTGTGCAGGATATTCCGAATCTTTATCAATGGGTCGTGATCGACCCGCTAAACGAAATAACCTTTGAACAAGCGGACAGAATGCTGAAAAGTAAAAAATGCGTTGGCATTAAGCTCCATCCGGTATTGCATAAGTATTCGATTGAAGAACAGGGCGAAAAGCTCTTTTCTTTCGCAGAAAAACACTCCGCCATTGTACAGATCCACCCGGAAAAAGCGGCAGATTACGTACGGTTTGCAGATTCTTTTCCAAACGTGACTTTTATTATTGCGCATCTAAGCGGAGCGCTTCATATCAACGCTATAAAAAATGCCAAACACAGAAATGTTTATACGGACACCTCAGGCAAGGCCAGCTTAAAAAATATGCTGATTGAGTATGCTGTATCCCAAATCGGTTCTGATCGAATTTTATTTGGAACCGATACTTATGCAGCAAGCGCACAGCGGGGGCGGATTGAATATGCAATGATTTCAGATCAGGATAAAGAAAATATCTTGTTTAACAACGCAAAAAAACTATTTAGTCTTTAAATATTTTCTGCATTTTAACCGGACACAAGCAAATAGGCAGATCTTAGGCCTCGTTGCGAAAACATTCACGATTGCCGAGTCGAACATTGCCTACGGCGTTGTGGCAAGTGTGGTGTATGGGATTGTGTATTGGATAATACAGATGATATAAAAAGCCCTACTTGTGTAAAGAAGGGTGGCAGCCGTAGGCTGACGGATGGATTGTAAAAAAACAATCACTCAGTCTTTTTGTTTCGCAAAAAGATTGTTCTCTTTATACAACTCTCGACGATTGAAAAAGGCTTGACCAAACGGTCAAGCCTTTTTAGATTTTAAACGTTCTGTTTTTTCTGGCATATTGCATTGGTGTCATACCCGTTCTGTTTTTAAACGCACGACTAAAATGATAAACACTTGAAAAACCACAATCCTCGGCAATTGAAGTAACAGTAAACGGTGTATCACGAAGCATTTGCTTCGCTTTGCGAATTCTGATGTCCAATATATATTGTTTGGGTGTGATATTATAGTGGGTTAAGAACAGCTTTCTTAGATATACTTCACTTATTCCGATTTGATTTCCAAGGCGGGTGTTGGATAAATCGGCACGGTGTATATTTTCAGCTATATACTTAATAACTGAATCAAGAGGGCCTTGTTTTTCTTCTGTAGCAGAAGATACCTTATCCAGTAATTCATAAAAAGTGCTGAAAATCTTATGGTTGTTTGCATTATGTAAGAACAAATCTCTAAGTGCTTCAAAATCCTTTATACAAGCTTGAGGATTTTCTAAAGGAAGAACTACAATCTCACTGCAATTATATTTTTCGCATTTGAAATTTATAACCGGAAAAAGCCCCTCTTTGTCACCAAATAGGGAGTATGTTCCCCCCTGCGGCAACAAAACGGCATTATCTTGATTGGATATATAGCTCTTTCCGTTCATTGTGTAGGTAATCTGCCCCTTTATACAAAGTGATAACCCATAAAACAAACGATTTTCCATTTGGAATTGTCTACCTTTTTCTGAGTGTACAATACCAGGCTGGTATATATCCGTTACGATTATATTTTCTAAGTTGTACATTATACATCACCAAGAACATTATATCGATTTTATCAAAAAAATCAACACTAAACCAAAAAATAGTATCATAAATGTTAAATAATTATCATTTTTCCTATTGATTTGTTATAGCATAGAATTTAAAATATATAAAAAGGAGGTTTTTATAATGGATTTTACAGGTAAGGTGGCCATTTCCACAGGTGCAGCTTCGGGCATGGGACTGCTTTTTGCGCAGAACATTGCTTCTCTTGGCGGCAATGTTGTATTGTGCGATGTTAATGAAAGCGTTTTGTATGAAAAGGCTGAAGAAATCAACGCAAAAGGAAAAGGCAAAGCAATTGGTGTTGTTTGCGATGTGCGCGATTATGTTCAGGTTTGCGCCGCAAGAGACAAAGCCGTTGAGGTTTTTGGTAGAATTGATATTATGGCAAACTTTGCAGGCGGTACAGCTGTTCGTATGCGGAAAGTGTCCCGCGAGAAATATCCCGAATTTCCCGACGTGCCGATTGATGTTTACGATTGGGGAATTGACGTAAATTTAAAAGGACCTTTTTAT
>JAFQOB010000055.1 GCA_017395725.1 Clostridia bacterium | reverse complement strand
ATGGGCTACCCTTTTTTCAAGAGTATCGCTTATTAAAACGTCGTTTTCTTTCAGATTTTCGTCAATTATTTGATTTTTCTCTTCAAAAGATGACATAAATTATTCCCTTTTTTATTTTTAGATATTATCTTCAAGAAGCTTAAAGCTGTCGCTTAAAAACTCCTGAAGCTCGTCGGCTTTTAACTGTCTCTGTGTTAGAAGTGCCAACATATATACCTGATGTGCCACTATCTTGGTCTTTTCGCTGTCGGTTTCATCGCTCATCTTCTTTATAAGAGGACTCTGGGTATTGAGCACCAAGGTGGAGTCAACAGGAATATTCATATATTCCATAGCTCCGTTCGCTGCGTAGAATTTCATCATATCGTCCATTCTGCGAGCCTCTTCGGATATGTTCAAAAGTGCAGGTGTTTTTGTATCTGCAAGTGCCTCAAATTTTACCGTAAGCTTTTCGTTTTTACTTACAGTCTTGAAAAGGTTAGCCAAAGCTTCGTTTTCAAATGACTCTCCGTCGCCCTTTAACGCCTCAATATCGGCATCAACACGAACAAATTTTATATTCTTCTCCTGTTCAAGAAGTCCCATAAACGAGGTATCTATAACCTTATCAAGAAGGGCTATCTCAATTCCTCTTGCGGCAAAAAGTGAAATATACTGTGCCTGTACAGTCTTATCTGTCGCATAGTAAACAGTATTCTCATTAGTCTCTTTTGCTTTTTCAAGATATTCGTCAACGGTAACGTGTCTGCCGTCGGTGAGTTCAAGCATAAGACTGCCCTTAACGCGCTCGTAGAACTTGCGGTCTCTCATACAACCGTATTCAACAAAGAGCTTAATATCGTTCCAAAGCTTTTCATACTTTTCACGTTCGGTATTAAACATAGAATTAAGCTTATCGACAACCTTCTTAACGATATGAGCCGACATCTTCGCAACGTAAGCACTGTTCTGCAAATAGCTTCTTGAAACGTTAAGAGGAAGCTCGGGGCAGTCGAGTGCACCCTTAAGCATAAGCATAAATTCGGGTATAACTTCTTTTATGTTATCTGCAACGAAAACCTGATTATAATAGAGCTTTACCTGCCCTTCGAGGCTATCGTATTCGTGGTTAAGCTTGGGGAAGTAAAGAATACCTTTGAAGTTCAACGGATAATCTGCATTAATGTGAATGTGGAACAAGGGTTCCTTAAAATCGGTAAATACCTTACTGTAAAACTCCTTGTATTCCTCCTCGGTACATTCTGAGGGAAGCTTCTTCCAGAGGGGATTAACGTCATTTATAGGCTTATGGCAGTCGCAGTCACACTCTTCACCCTCGTGATTGTGGTCGCACTTATGCTCCTCGCCCTCAACCTCAAAATAAATCTCAACCGGCATAAACGAGCAATATTTGTTGAGTATGGAACGAATCTTATCTTCAGATAAGAACTCAGCCTCGTTGTCGCTTATATGCATTACAACGTCGGTACCTCTGCATTCCTTTTCGACATCTTCAAAAATCTCGTATTCTCCCGCCTCATTGCATACCCATTTTACAGCGGGGGCTCCCGTATAACTCTTCGTAATAACGTCTACGGTATCGCTTACCATAAACGCAGAATAGAAGCCTAAACCAAAATGGCCGATTATTCCGTTCTGTGCGCCATCTTCATTTTCATATTCCTTTATAAAATCAAGTGCTCCGGAAAGAGCTATCTGGCATATATATTTATTGACCTCTTCAAGCGACATACCAATACCGTTATCGCTTACGGTCAAGGTTTTTTCATCTTTATTAAGTCTGACACATATCTTAAAATCTTCCTCGATATCTTTAACTTTACCAAGTGATATGAGTCTTTTTAGCTTAGTAACGGCATCAGATGCATTACTTACGATTTCACGCAAAAAAATCTCTTTTTCCGAGTATAACCATTTCTTGATTATCGGAAAAATATGTTCTGTCTCGACGGATATTCCGCCCTTATTTTTTATACTATCTGACATAATCAATTATACTCCTTTATAGTGCTGAGCACCGTTATAAAAAAACAGGGGAACTCACACCAAAGCATGAGTCCCCAACTAAAACTAAAATTATTCTGCTTTGGTCTCTTCGGTAGCTTCTTCAGCCTTAACCTCTTCAACCTTTGCTTCTTCAGCGTTAGCTTCTGCTTTCTTTGCAGCCTTCTTTGTCTCTTTCTTAGGTTCTTCTGCAGCCTTTTCGTCAGCTACGAGCTTAATAAGAGCCATTTCTGCGCCATCTCCACGACGGGGACCGAGTTTGTACATACGGGTGTATCCGCCGTTTCTGTCAGCGTATTCGGGTGCAATTGTATCAAAAAGCTTCTTTACTACGTCTTCTTTTGTAACGAAAGCCATAGCAGCTCTTTTAGCAGCAAGAGTATTCTTCTTGCCGAGAGTAATCATTTTTTCGGTCAAGCTACGTACTTCTTTAGCTCTGGTAAGAGTTGTTTGGATAGAACCGTTCTCAAGGAGATAGGTTACCATTCCTCTTAACATCGCTTGTCTGTGAGCAGTAGGTCTGCCGAGTTTTCTGGTTCCTGGCATTGTAAGGGACCTCCTTCTTACATTTCAATTAAATGAGCGTATGTCACGTATCCCTCAGTCTTCCTCTTTTTTGAGGCTAAGATTGAGTGAGTGCAATTTTTGAATAACTTCGTCAAGCGATTTCTTACCGAGGTTTCTGACCTTGATCATGTCCTCTTCCGTGCGGTTTGTAAGATCCTGTACAGTATCAATTCCCGCACGCTTCAAGCAGTTGAAGCTTCTTACGGACAGTTCAAGCTCCTCAATGGTCATCTCAAGAACCTTTTCCAGTTTAGTTTCTTCGCGCTCAACTAATATATCTGCTTTTATAGGCTCGTCTGACAAGTCTACAAACAGATTGAGATGCTCGTTGAGTATCTTGGCACCGAGGGAAATTGCCTCTTTGGCACTAATTGTACCGTTAGTCAATACCTCGAGGGTAAGCTTATCGTAGTCAGTAATATTGCCTACACGAGTATTTTCAACTGTGTAGCTAACGTTATATACAGGTGTGTAAATGGAGTCTGTATGAATAACACCGATTACGGACTGGTTGTTCTGCTTGTTCTTTTCCTGAGAAACGTAACCGCGACCGTGATCAAATGTAAGTTCCATATAAAAACGTGTATTTTCACTGACTGTTGCAATATGATGGTCAGGATTGAGTACTTCGATATCAGCATCCTGCTTAATATCGCCTGCTGTTACATCCATAGGACCTGTTACGTCTATTACAACGGTCTTGGGTCCCTGACTGTTAAGCTTAGCGGTAATTCCCTTAACGTTAAGAATAATGTTTGTTACATCTTCCGTAACTCCGGGGATAGTCGAAATCTCATGGAGAACACCGTCAATTTTTACACTTGTTACAGCTACACCGGGAAGGGAGCTGAGCAAGACTCTGCGAAGTGAATTGCCGAGTGTTGTTCCGTAACCTCTTTCAAGGGGCTCAATAATAAATCTTCCTTTTGAGCCGTCTTCGCTTAAGTTTATCGTGGATATATTGGGCTTTTCTATTTCGATCATAATTTTCCTCCTGTAATTTTAGGTTTTCGCCGGTTTTTTTCTCCGGCTTTGTGGACGGAGGTGCTGTTTTACTTTGAGTACAACTCTACGATGAGCTGTTCTTCGAACGGGAAGTCGATATCGTCTCTCTTAGGCAGAGCGATAACTTTTGCTGATACAGCACTGTTATCAACTTCAAGCCACTTGGGAGCGTTGTTGCTTTCCATAACTTCCATCAAGCCCTTGAACTTTTCAGATGCACGTGCACTTTCTCTGAGAGCGATTACGTCACCCTGTTTAACAATGATAGAAGGAACGTTTGCCTTCTTACCGTTAATTGAGAAATGTCCGTGTGTAACGAGCTGACGAGCTTCTTTACGGCTTTCTGCCAAGCCCATTCTGTACACTACATTGTCAAAACGGCGTTCGAGTAATGAAAGAAGATTTTCACCGGTTACGCCCTCCTGCTTTGCAGCGAGTTCATAGTAGTGCTTGAACTGGTTTTCAAGCACGCCGTAATATCTTCTTGCCTTCTGCTTTTCGCGGAGCTGCAAGCCGTATTCTTTAAGCTTCTTGCTGTTTGCGCCATGCTGTCCGGGAGCTGCGGGTCTGCGAGCTACCGAGCACTTGTCTGACAGACAACGTTCGCCCTT
>JAFQOB010000054.1 GCA_017395725.1 Clostridia bacterium | reverse complement strand
TTCAGACAAACAGGAAAGATATACTATTTTGACCCCAATTCGTTCAAAATAGAACAGGGAGAAAATGTTATAGTTGAAACGGCACGCGGGCTTGAATACGGTCAAACGGTTGTTGGCAACAAGTATGTTCCTAACACGGAAATCGTACCCCCTTTACGTAAAGTGGTCAGAAAGGCTACTCCTTCCGACGACGCCCACCACGAACAGAATAATCAAAAAGAAAAAGAAGCCTTTGATATTTGTTTGCAGAAAATTGAAAAACACAAGCTTGATATGAAGCTTATTGAAGTTGAATATACTTTTGATAACAACAAGCTTTTGTTCTATTTTTCAGCTGAGGGAAGAGTTGACTTCCGCGAACTCGTAAAAGACCTTGCCGCAGTATTTAAGACGAGAATTGAGCTCAGACAGATTGGTATAAGAGATGAAGCAAAAATGATGGGCGGTCTCGGTGTATGCGGACGTCCATTCTGTTGCAAGACTTTCTTGAATGACTTTGCTCAGGTTTCGATTAAAATGGCTAAAGAACAAAATCTTTCGCTTAATTCAGCTAAGATATCCGGTACTTGCGGACGACTTATGTGTTGTTTGCGTTATGAATCCGACGTATATGAAGAAGAGCTTAGAAAAACGCCTAAGGTGGATTCGATAGTTGATACTCCCGATGGAGAAGGTGTTGTTTCTGAAGTTAGTCCCTTGGCGGGATTAGTTAAGGTTAGGTTGAACGCAAATCCTGACCAACCTCCCAAAACGTTCCCAAGAGACGTCTTGAAGGTTAAGGGCTATTTACGCAAAAAAGAAAAAGAAGAAAAAATTGACGACGAATTAAAAAAACTCGAAGAATCTTAAAAAATATTTCTAAATCATTTGCTTTTTTATAATATGTGTGTTATAATATGTCTGCAGATGTGATTAGATGTATTTCTTTGTCGTTATCTGCTGATTTTTAAGTAATAATACCATTATGGAGGTGTACACAAATGGCTTATAAAATTGACACAGAAGCATGCATCGGTTGTGGTGCGTGTGCAGCTGACTGCCCTGTAGGTTGTATTTCTGAACAGGACGGTAAGTATGTTATCGATGCAGACCAGTGCCTTGACTGCGGTGCTTGTGCAGGTTCTTGTCCTGTTGAGGCTCCTAAGGCTGAATAATTTAGCATCTATCGGTGAATAGTGTTACATATCATTTGCCGGATTTTGATAGGAAATCTGCCCACCGGGGTGGATTTCCTATCTTAATTTTTACATTAATTTTTGGGCGGTGTTGAAAGTGGATTCTAAAGATAATTTAATATATAAAGATGAGCGAATAGATACCGTTGACGAAAACATTTCGCTTATACAAAAAAAAGACGGCTTTGCTTACGGCACTGATGCTGTTTTGCTTGCAGCTTTTATTCGTAAAATGAGCACCAAAAAGGCTGTTGAATTTGGCGGTGGAACGGGAATTATATCTCTTCTGTGTGAGGAATACAAAAAGTTCTCAACTATTTATTCGGTTGAGGTTCAGGATGAATACTTTGATTTATTAAGTAGAAACATAGAATATAATTCATCTAAAGTAATTCCGTTAAATTGTGATATAAGAACTTTGACACCGGATTTTATTAACGGGGAAGTAGACGTTGTGTTTTCTAATCCTCCCTATATGAAAACAGATTCGGGCAAAGCAAACCTTGACCTTGGAAAAAACACTGCAAGGCATGAGGTTGAGGGAGGGATTGATGAATTTTGCAAAGCGGCTTGTAGAATACTGAAACACGGTGGTCTTTTTTATTGTGTTTACAGACCTGATAGATCAACTGATCTTATATGTTCTATGAGAAAGTATAATCTTGAGCCAAAAAGAGTTACTTATGTCTATCCTTACGTTGACGGCAGAGCTTGTCTTATGCTTGTAGAAGCTAAAAAAGGTGCTTCCTCGGGTGTATTTAATACGAAGCCGTTTATAATCTTTAACAGTAAAACGTCCGATAACAAAGATAATTCTCCCGATATGCAAAAAGTTTACTTGGAGTGTGATATGTCTGATGAATACAAACGTTTATGATTTTTCTGAAGAAAAAAACAAAATCGAAAAAGGTGTTCTATACCTTGTAGCAACTCCTATAGGCAATACGGCTGACATTAGCGAAAGAGCTTTAAAAGTATTGGAAAACGTTGATTATATTGCAGCCGAGGATACAAGAAATACCGGTAAACTTTTATCATATTTTGGAATAAAACAACGCTATATCACATATCACGAGCATAATAAGGCAGAAGCCGGCTTGAAAATAGCAGAAAAACTGCAGAACGGTGAATCCGTAGCTCTTGTAACTGATGCCGGTATGCCCGCCATAAGTGACCCAGGTGAAGATTTGGTTAAACTTTGCGCAGAAAAAAACATAAAAGTCACATGCATTCCTGGGCCTAATGCTTTTACCACTGCTTTGGTTTTGTCAGGGCTTAACACAAGAAGATTTTCTTTTGAAGGTTTCTTGAGTGCACAATCCGGAGAAAGAAAAAAGCATCTTGAAAAAATCAAAGATGATGACAGAACACTTATTTTTTATGAAGCGCCACACAAGTTAAAAACAACTCTTGATGATTTGGCGGAAGTGTTTGGCGACAGAAAAATCGCAATTTGCCGAGAATTGACAAAGCTTAATGAAGAAATATTCCGTACAACGCTTTTTCGGGCAGTTGATTATTATAAAACAAAGGAACCGAGAGGGGAATACGTTCTCGTTTGTGAGGGCGTAGTAAATGACTCGGTAAACACAGAATGGGAAAATCTTTCCATAGAAGAGCATATTGAGTTTTACGTTTCTTCGGGATTTAAGAAAATGGACGCTATCAAAAGAGTCGCAAAAGACAGAGGGGTTCCCAAAGGCGATATATATAAGCTTACAATAGGTAAATGAAAAACGGGCTAAGGTATAAAACTTAGCCCATTTATTTTTTACGTATTATTTAACCGCACGGTGAGTACATTTATAAACAATTATGAAGATTAAATATCCAATACTTGCTCCTATTGTGTTGAAAATCAGGTCATCAATATCACAACTGCCAAGCAAAGTGAATAGCTGTACTACTTCCACTGTTGTTATCGATACAATAACATATAAGAGGAAAATTATATATTTTCTTGTATTTTTTATAATTATCGGCAGAAAAAATCCAAGAGGAATAAACATAACTATATTCCCTAAAAGATTAATTATTGCGTGTTTTACAAGATATATATTTGATGTGTTTTGAATTAATAATAGATATCTTTCTATTGTAATAAACGGAATAAGGTTGGTGTTGCTTTTTATTTGCTCCGAATAGTTATAAATATTGAGTGCAACAAGTCTTTGACCGAATAAAAGCCACAACATTGCTATTATATATATGTAAAACAATATTTTTGTTATTTTGTAGATTTTAAACTTCATTTGTGTTC
>JAFQOB010000053.1 GCA_017395725.1 Clostridia bacterium | reverse complement strand
CTCCCCCAGAGTGGGAGCCTAATTCTCTAAATGAAGTAGCTTCTTGTGATAAGGAAAAATAATGAAACAATTAATTTTTACGATAAGAGAAAACGTGGCTCTTACAGCCAACGTATACGAAATGATTCTTGAGGGTGATACTACCGGTATTGCTCCCGGTCAGTTCGTTAATATCAAAATAGAAGGCCTTTATCTTCGCCGACCCATTTCCGTTTGCGATTATTCGGAAAATACCCTTACACTTGTATATAAAGTAGTTGGCAAGGGAACAGAACAGATGGCGAAAATGGTTGCAGGACAGCAGCTTGACGTGTTGACAGGTCTCGGCAACGGATACGATACCTCAAAAAGCGGTGACACGCCTTTGCTTATTGGCGGCGGTGTAGGTGTTCCCCCTATGTTCGCTCTTGCAAAACAGCTTATTAAAGAGGGCAAAAAGGTTAGCGTTATCTTAGGCTTTAATGTGGCTGATGAAATATTCTATGAAGAGGAATTTAAGGCTATAGGTGCAACCGTTTACGTTACTACCGTTGACGGAAGCGTTGGAACAAAGGGCTTTGTTACCGATGCGTTGTCAAAGGCGGGAGGATATTCATATATCTACACCTGCGGTCCCGAGGTTATGCTTAAGGCTGTATATAACGCAAGTAAAACCGGCGGTCAGTACAGCTTTGAGGAGCGTATGGGTTGCGGCTTCGGTGCTTGTATGGGTTGTACCTGCAAGACCAAGTACGGAAACAAGCGTATTTGTAAAGACGGTCCGGTTCTTGAAAAGGAGGAGATAATATGGTAAATACAAAAATCTCCCTTTGCAGAATTGAAATTGACAATCCCGTTATTCCCGCAAGCGGAACTTTTGGGTTTGGTTATGAGTTTGCAGAGCTCTATGATATAAACTGCCTCGGTACGTTCAGCTTTAAGGGAACTACCAAAGACGCAAGATTCGGTAACCCTACCCCAAGAATTGCAGAGTGCGCGTCGGGTATGCTTAATGCAGTAGGACTTCAGAACCCGGGTGTTGAAAAGGTTATATCTGAGGAACTGCCTAAATTAGCTAAAGTGTTTGATAAAAAGGTTATGGCAAACGTAAGCGGATTTGCTGTTGAGGACTATGTTTACACCTGTGAAAAGCTTGACAAAGAAGAGCAGGTGGGTTGGCTTGAAGTTAACATAAGCTGTCCTAACGTACACGGCGGAGGTATGAGCTTCGGCACATCTCCCGAATCTGCTTATGAGGTTACGAAGGCTGTTAAGGCTGTTACAAAAAAGCCTGTTATAATCAAGCTTTCGCCTAACGTTACAGATATCGCAAGTATCGCGGCTGCCTGTGAAAATGCAGGGGCTGACGGTATCAGTATGATTAATACTCTTATGGGTATGAGAATTAACCTTAAGACAAGAAAACCCATAATCGCCAACAAGACCGGCGGTTATTCGGGACCTGCTATATTGCCTGTCGCTTTGCGTATGGTATATCAGGTTTACGAAGCGGTGAAAATACCCATAGTTGGTATGGGCGGTATATCTACTGCCGAAGACGTTATTGAAATGATGATGGCGGGTGCTACCGCTGTTGAAGTGGGTGCGGCAAATCTTATCGAGCCCTATGCTTGTAAGAATATTATTGATGAATTGCCTATGGCTATGGAAAAATACGGAATCAAAGATTTGAATGAAATTATTGGAGGAGCACACTAAAATGGGAAGAGACGTTATTGTTGCATGTGATTTTTCAACTAAGAAAGCGGTTATGGACTTTCTTGATAAGTTCAAAGAAGAAAAGCCTTTTGTAAAGATAGGCATGGAGCTTTACTATGCAGAGGGTCCCGAAATAGTTCGCGAAATTAAAGCAAGAGGACATAAGATATTTCTCGACCTTAAGCTTCACGATATTCCCAATACAGTTAAAAAATCAATGGCTGTTTTATCGAGACTTGACGTAGATATGACTAACCTTCACGCTTCGGGTACTATAGCTATGATGGAAGCGGCTATTGAAGGCTTGACGAGAGAAGACGGCACGAGACCTATTTTGATTGCTGTAACTCAGCTTACCTCCACCAGCGAAGAAAGAATGAAGGAGGAGCTTCTTATTAACGCTCCTATTGATAAGACTGTTATGCACTATGCTTCCAATGCAAAGAAAGCGGGGCTTGACGGTGTGGTTTGTTCTCCCCTTGAAGCAGGTAAGGTTCACGATACCTGCGGTAAGGATTTTGTAACCGTTACTCCCGGTGTTAGATTTGCTGATGGAGAAGTTGGCGACCAGGTTAGAGTTATGACTCCCGAACAGGCGAAGAAGATAGGATCCGATTACATTGTTGTGGGCAGACCTATTACTGCCGCAGAAGACCCCGTTGCAGCATACAGAAGATGCGTAAAAGAATTCGTTGACTGATATATAAGGAGATGCTAGATATGGAAAGCTACAAGAGAGAGTTTATACAGTTTTTGCAGTCTGCAGGTGTTTTGAAGTTTGGTGATTTTACAGCAAAAAGCGGAAGAAAGATTCCTTACTTTATAAACGCAGGGGATATTAAGACGGGCGACCAGATTTCAAAGCTCGGTGAGTTCTATGCAAAAGCGTATTTTGAAAAAGTAGGTAACAAGAGAACTGTTCTTTACGGACCTGCATACAAGGGTATTTCTATTGCGGTTTCTGCTGCAGTTGCTCTTGCAAAGCAGGGACTCGATGTTCCTTTCTTCTTCAATAGAAAAGAAGTAAAAGATCACGGAGAGGGCGGCGTTTTCGTAGGTTACGTTCCGAAGGAAAATGAGGAAATCGTTATAGTTGAAGACGTTATTACTGCAGGTACTGCTATCCGTGAAAGTATGGAAATTCTTTCAAGCGTTAAGGGTGCTAAGGTTTCCGCTGTATTCGTAATGGTTGACAGAAAAGAAAAGGGTAAGACCGATATGTCTGCTATGGCGGAGCTTGAACAGGAATTTGGATTCCCCGTATTCTCGGTTGTTGACGTATACGATATTATTGAATATCTTGAGGAAGATCCTGCAAACAAGGAAAACGTTGACAGAATCAAGAATTATCTTGCCATAAACGGAGCAAAAGCGTAAAAATATTCCCTATAACAAGGAGAATTTAAAAATGAGAAGCGTTATTGATATAATGGATCTTTCTGTGGAAGAGATTAACGGTCTTTTGAATACCGCAGAGGATATAATAGAAAATCCCAAGAAATATGCAGAAGCTTGTCACGGTAAAAAACTTGCGACTCTGTTTTTTGAGCCTTCCACAAGAACAAGACTAAGCTTTGAAGCCGCTATGTACGAGCTTGGCGGAAACGTTATAGGCTTTTCCGAAGCTTCAAGCAGTTCTTCGGCTAAGGGGGAAAGTATATCGGATACAGCAAGAACAATAAGCTGTTATGCCGACATTATTGCTATGCGTCACCCCAAAGAAGGCGCTCCCTACGTTGCAAGTATGAAGGCTACTGTTCCTGTTATTAACGCAGGTGACGGCGGTCACAACCACCCCACGCAGACTTTGGCTGACTTGCTTACCATAAAGAGAGAAAAGGGCAGATTTGACAGCCTTACTATCGGTCTTTGCGGAGACTTGAAGTTTGGTAGAACGGTTCACTCTCTTATAAGTGCAATGTCGCGTTATGAGAATGTAAAATTCGTTATGATTTCTCCTGATGAATTGACTATTCCCGATTACGTTAAGCAGAACGTGCTTGTTCCGAAGGGAATTGAATACAAAGAGGTTAAGAGTCTTGAAGAGGCAATGCCCGAGCTCGATATTCTCTATATGACACGTGTTCAGAAGGAGCGTTTCTTTAACGAGGCTGACTATATCAGACTTAAGGATACCTACATTCTGACACCCGAAAAGTTGCACAACGCTAAAGAAGACCTTTGCATTATGCATCCGCTGCCCCGTGTAAACGAAATATCGGTTGCTGTGGACGAGGACAAGAGGGCTTGTTATTTCAAGCAGGTTCTTAACGGAAAATATATGCGAATGGCGCTTATTCTTAAGCTTTTGGAGGTAGAGGTATGATAGTCGGACAAATTAATGACGGAATAGTTCTTGACCATATTAAAGCCGGTCGCGGTATGAAAATATACGATACGTTGAAGCTTGGTGAGCTTGATTGCACAGTTGCTTTGATTGTTAACGCAGACAGCGAAAAGATGGGCAAAAAGGATATAATCAAGATAAGCGGACTTATCGATATAGACCTTCATATTCTTGGTTTTATTGACCCCGGTGTTACTGTTAATATTATCAACGGCGGTAAAGTGGTAAAACGTGAAAAAATCGACTTACCCGAAAGAATAACCGGAATTTTGAAGTGTAAAAACCCCAGATGTATTACTACTGTAGAGCAAGAATTACAGCACGTGTTCAAGCTTTGCGATGAGGGTAAAAAGGTTTACCGCTGTATCTACTGCGAGACAAAAGCGGACCTTGAAAGCGTAAAATAATATTTGCTGAAATGATGCGGATTCTTCTGTTTGGGAGAGTCCGCTTTTTTGTTTCAAAAAATAGGTTTTTTTCTGCTTTTTTGTCAAAAAATATAACAGGATTTATTGGAATTTTTATTGACAAATTCTTGTTTTTTGTGTTACAATAAAATACAATACAATTATAAGGGGAAGTGCCCCCTTTTACAAATAAT
>JAFQOB010000052.1 GCA_017395725.1 Clostridia bacterium | reverse complement strand
CATCCTTGAATATTTCAACACCCTTAGTCACATCCTGCGGTGCTGCTGTCGTTTTGAGGTCCATTCCATATTCAGTAACTTTTGTAACGGTGTATTCGTACAAAGTGCAAGCCAACACCTCATAATCACCCATTGCAACAAGGGCTTTATCAACTGCGGCAATAATTTCATTATACATCGCATTGTATGTTCTATCTTTTGCTTCCAAATTCTGTTCTATTATCGGTGTTTGAGCATTATAATCTGCCGTACTTGAATAGCATATAACTTTGGCTTCAAGAACATCTGAAGCAGAATGATCTGTTGCGTAAAGAACAAATCCGTCAAGACCGAAAATCTTTGTATCCCTTGTATATATATTGGAATAATATGAAGAATTTGATAAAGGCCAAGCCAAATTATAATATTTATTACTGTAATTGTTACTGTCTGTTTTCTTCATATTTTTAATACAATCAGTATTTCCGAAAAGGATATTCGCCTCATAGCAATCAGAAGGAAGATCAAGCTTTACGGAATCTGAATCAACCACAGCTTCGGAGATATCCATTCCGCAGTATTTACACTTACCGTCCACGTATTTGTGACCGGTTTTTGACACCGGTAATTGAACCTTTGTAACTGCATTACATATCTGACAATAGCCGCCCTCTGTCTTGCCTTCGCTTTGACAAGTGGGGTTTGTTGCAGGAATTATAACCTCTTTATGAGGCTCCTTATAAGAGCGCTGACCCAAAATGACATAACCGCAATCCTCACAGTGAGTACCTTCGGTAAGACCGAAAGTTGAGCAGGTTGCAGGAACAGCTTCATCTGTAACCACATTTTTATGTCCTGTTCTGCCAATGGTTTGCTGTTTTGTAATAACCTCTCCGCATACGGAGCAATGAGATCCTTCCGTAAGACCTGTTTTTGAACAAGTAGACGCTACCGCCGCGTCAATGACAAAGGTATGGTCGGATACGGGCGTTTCTTCCTGAACCACAAGGACCTCGTTACATACAGAGCAATGTGAGCCCTCTGTAAGTCCTGTTTCCATGCAGGTTGCCGTAACTGCGAGGTCTACAACGACAACATGTTGAGTAGGAATTTCTTCCTGAGGAGCGAAAACCTCCCCGCACACAGAACAATGAGAGCCCTCGGTCAAGCCTGTTGAAATGCAAGAGGGTGCGATTGATTCATCTATAACAACCGTATGTTCTGCTTTTGCAATCTCTTCCTGCACAGTAATCACCTCACCACATTCGGAACAATGAGCGCCTTCGGTTAGTCCAATTGTAGTGCAAGTGGGATTCACTGTTTCATCTATAACGACCGTGTGCTCATGCCCGCAACTTGCAAGCGTGAGCAAAGCGAGGGTTAATATGATGATTGATATGTATTTTTTCATAGTATCATCCTCTTTCGATAAATTTGATTTTATCAAACCTTTTTATATATTTAGTGTAGCATATATATTTCGTTTTTTCAATCTGAAGTTTCAATAATTTACAAAATTGTTATGAAAAAATATAGCCGTTTAATGTTATCGTATCAAGATGACACCTCCGATCCAAGAAAATCAAAAACGATTTATGTTTTGAATTAAGTTTCCCCACTCAGTTCCACGTTCGCTTCAAACTAAACAATGGACAATGACAACCTCAATGTACTTTTGGACTTAATAGGACATAAAAAGATTGAAATGACACGAAAGGTATTTTATACACAAAAAAATCCTGCGAATTACTCCGCAGGATTTTTTGATATTCAGGCTGTTATTAAACCTTTTTCTTTTTTAACAATGCAATACTCAAGAATCCGAAAATAAATCCAAGTACAATCATTGCGAATGAAAGGCCATCTGTTGTTCCGGGGTTTACAGGATCATCAGGATCTTCCGGGTTAACAGGAGGATCAACAGGAACATCGGGAATGATAGGATCATCAGGATCATCGGGGTCTTCAGGATCATCGGGAACATCCGGGAGATCGGGAATGTAAGGCGTATAGTCGTAAACGTTTTCAAAGTCAGCAACGGCTATAGAAACCTGCGCTCCGTTCAATGTAACTGAAGTATTGATCGTATTTCCAACACCACGGTAAACGTAAACTGTAATAGTATATTCAACTCTGCTGTATTCAACGTTTATTCTTCCGTCGTTCACTTCGTACATCTTATAAACGTATGTTTTACCGATATCAGCTTCACTGAATACCAAATTGAATGTTGCCAATCCGTCTGCTCCGGAAGTAGCTCTGTAAGATTTGCCTTGAGTTACATTGTAAAGCACGAAATCAAAGCCTTCAGGTCCGATTGTCGCTGTTCCGACATTTGTAACCGTCTTACGTGCAAGAATGCTTGTAACTACGGGAGAAGGAGCAGGTATGTAGTAGTTTACAAACGCAATTTCATCTACGAGATTCTTTGTGTTACCCTTTGTGATTACGGGGTCTGCTGCTACCAACTGACCTGTGCCGTCATCTGCAACGTCAATGGAAAAGAAGTATACGCTTCTATCGTAAGTAACACGAGCCTTCGGCATGGAAGTATCTTCCATAATTACGAAGTAGTAAGTCTTCGCTTCAGTTAAGGAAATCTCTCCGAAATCGAATGAACCGTTTTCGCTGTTATAAGCAGTTATCGGAGCAATTTGCTGTATGATTGTGAAATTGCTGTCTGCGGTATAAAGTCTGAACTTGAATTCATTGAGGATAAGTTTTCTGCCCCAAAGCTCTTTAACACCGCTGATAACCGTCGATGTGGGTATGGGCTGATATTCATTGGTAAAGTTAAGTCCTAAAACATTCTGACCTGAGAATCCGCCCTGACCGTCAAAGTCTGTTTTTCCGTTGGAATCTTCAACCCAAACAGCAGCGTCAATAAAGTCATTATTTCCATGAACTTCTATCTTGATCTTGTATTCGTTGATGTCGTAAACGATACCGTTGATTTTCTGACCTGCATTCTTTTCTTTAAGAACGAAGTAGTAAGTCTGTCCGACATCTTCTGCCGTGCAAACGATGCTCATGCCGTATAAGCCGTCGTCTTCGTTTTCAGTAGTGATAAATGCATCGCCTGTTATTTCATATTTATCGTTTGCGGGGTAAAGCTCAAATGTGAAATCTCCGGGCTCGAAAGTTTTATCAATGAATTTCTGACCTTCAAGATAAATAACGTATGAGCCGCTGAATGTATTAGTGAAATCAAGGTCTGAAATCGTTACATCCTTATTATCAGTTACGGTATAACCGTTATCAAGAGCTGTACCGTCAGAAGCGAATTTCTGAACAAAGATCTCAACAGTTACCGTACCGTCTTCGCCGTCAATAAACTCAACGGATACGCGGTATTCATTGGTATCAGTAGTTATCAAATTGCTTTGAGCTGCTGCTTCCTTAATTACATAATACTTAATATTTCCGATTTCATCAAGTGTTATATTTGAGAAATCAAGAACAAAGCTGTATGCACCATTAACATTTTGAGTAGTAATGGGTGTTACGTTTTCAGTAACGTAATTAGAATCAGTATTGTAAAGCTCAAATGTAAAGAAATTATCAGAGAAAGGAATATTGTAAATCTTATCACCTGAGAGCGTGATTGAAATATTTCCGTTTACGGAATATTCGTTTTTAAAGTCAACGCCGCTGAGTGCGATATCTTCATTTACTTTTGAAGTAAATTCGCCGTCTCCGACTTTTACGGAAACCTTTACTTTGCCGTTTCCGTCATCTTCAACCTTAACTGTAACCTTATATTTAGTGGTATCGTAAGAAATACCTCCTAAGGTTCCGGCTTCTTCTTCAATTACGTAATAATAAGTGTTTCCGATATCGGTTTCGTCGTAAGCAAGCTCAAACTTGAATTCGCCAATACCCTGACCGTTAACTGTGTAAGCTTCAGTTTTGCTGTAGCCGTTTGCTACTTCGTTTGTGAATGTGGAATCGGTTTCGTAAATCTTGAAGTTGAATTTACCTGCCTCAAGAACTTTGCCTGTAAGAGTCTTTGTACCTGAAAGTGTTACATTTACGTTACCCTTAACAGCATAGAAGTTCGCAAAGTTAAGATTATCAATAGCAGTTCCTGAAGCTTCAGAAGCTGTTGCGGTGATGCCTCCCTTGCCGTCATCTTCAACGACAACTGTAATGGTATAAGTCTTTGAGTCGTAAGTAATACCGTTAATAGTATCGCCGGCATTAACTTCCTTAACTATATATTCGTAAGTACCTATGTCGGTATTGTCATAGTTAAATGTGTAGCTCCATGTTTTGTCTTCAGAAATACTTACTGGGGCTGTAACGCCTGAAATTTCAACCTTAAAATCTCCGGTCGCAAAGGACTTATCGTAATCCTTATTACCGCCGATTGAAACAGAAACATTTCCTTCAACGGAGTAAGTATTAGCAAAATCAATGGAAGATATTAATACATCTCCGGAAGAAGTTGCTTCATAGTATTTAACGTCAGTAGCAATGCCACCCTCGCCGTCATCAGAAAGTGTTACGACAATATGGTATTCAGTTCCGTCGTAAGTGATACCTTCGTTAGTAGTGCCACCGTTCTTTTCTTTGAGAACGTAGTAATATTTAGTGCCTGAGGTATTCGTTACATCATCTTTTCCATATTCAAAAGCAAAGGAGAAATCTCCGTTAAGAGCAGACGACGTACTTGTCGTTTTAGGTGTTACGCCGGAAACGTCAAAGGTATCGCCTGTCTGATAAAGGTCAAATTCAAATGCGCCGTATTCGAAAGACTTAGGAGTACCACCATAGGTGTATGTCTTCTTGCCTTCGATTGAAATGGAAGCACTTGCATCGTCGCTGATACCGTAGATATTATGGAAAACTACGCCGTCCTGAGGAATTCCGTTAGAATCGTAAACGTGAATCGTTGCAACCAACTGACCCAAGTAGTTATCCACAACGTCAACACGAATATGGTAAACTGTTTCGTCGTACTTGACACCGTCAATCATCATTCCGCCGTTAACTTCATCTACAATATAATAATAGGAACCTGCTTTGTCATAGTCAATCAAGTCAAAGGTAAAGTCCCCGGAAGAATCATTTGTCTTTGAGTCTATCAGACTTTGATTATTATATGCAGAATCAGATTTGTAAAGATTGAAAGTGAAATCTCCGTCATAATCAGAAATAACCTTGCCAGTCAATTCTTTATCGCCGGGAATCTGAATGTTAGTGGATGCGGCAGTATAGGTATTGATGAACTGAAGATCATCAACTTTATTACCACCAACGTAATAAGTTGCAGTAGCTTTTAACTGACCGTTTACGTCTTCAACTTCAACAGCAATGTTATATACAACTGTAGAATAAGTAATCCCGAAGCTTGCGCCGCTTGTAGCTTCTTCAGCAACAGTATAGTAATGAACTCCGGGCGCAGTGTAAGTAAATTCGGGGAAAGTAAACGTTGCAGTATTTCCGCCGTTTGCGCTTCCGTTTTCTACTTCGTATATATTTCCAAACTCATCAGTAAGAACGAAAGTAAATTCGCTGTTAAGAAGAACTCTGCCTGTAAGAGTTTTTGTACCGCTGATCGTGTACGTTGTTTCAACGGGAGCATAAGTATTATAGAAAACGACTTCATTTCCTGCGGCGTTTGCTACACTGTAAGTTGCAGAAAGAGCACCTTTATTATCAACAACGGTTACAATTACACGGTAAGTGGTTTTGTCGTAAGAGTAGCCTATTTTTTGTTCGTCAACTTCTGTTATTGCATAAGCAAAAGTACCAACGGTATCATAACTGAATGAACCCGGGATTGTATATGTGTTATCAGTATAGAAAGTAACGTTTCCTGAAGCATCATTTGTGCCGTAAAGAACTCTGCCTGTAGCAATGAGCTCGGAATCGTATTCTGTTGCAATGAAATGGAATTCGCCTGTTTCAAGAGATTTACCGTCAAGAACTTTGTTTACAAAATCCATTTCAAATTCTGTTCCGATAGGTTCGTATGTGTTTGTAAACACGAGGTCCCCATCGTTATTCTGGAATACTCCGTCAGCATTAACAACTGATTCGTAAGAAACAGATGCTTCAAGAGAAATATTCTCAGAGTCATCGGTATCATTTATTTCGATAATAACCTTAACAACATCGGGGCTGTAAATCATGCCGCTGATACCTGTTTGTTTTTCTTTTAAATAATAAGTAAAGGTCTGAGGATATGTTGCATTTTCAGCATGATTAAATACAAGGTCAATAAAGCCTTCACCGATCGCATCAGTATGGTCATTATTCATAGCGGTAAGCAATCCGCCAACAGAAACAGGTACTGTGCAGTTTTCATCAGCATAAAGTCCGAATTCATAGCCCGCATAACCTACCCTGTCACTACCCGAATTATTGATAAGTTCCTTTTGAATGGGAATTTCAACAACGGCGGGAGTTCTGTCGTAAATTATATTTGTAAATGAAATATCAACGACCCAAGTTCCGTTAACCTGTGAGAATTCCTTATCAGCATGATCTGAATGGACCTTTGTGATTTCCAACCTACCGTCCATATCCTTATCTTCAACCGTTACGGAGAAAGTATGAACTGTAACGTCGTAATACATGCCGTCAACAGTATCATTAGGCTTAACTTCTTTTATCTGATAAGAATATACGCCTGCTTTATCAAAAATCTCATTTTCAAGGTTGAAACTAAATGTTTTTTCGGTATCATTATAAGTTACGGTATCCGTACCTGCATTTTCCCATGCATTTAATGTATCGTTAAATCTTTCGATTACAAAGGTAAATTCATAATTAGTTTTCCATGCAGCAGAGGCACCTTTTGAATCTAAAAGATTTTTAGTACCGTTTACAACGAGATTTACAGGGTCAACCTTTCCGGGAGCATAATCATTGACAACGATTACGGAAGAGGTGTTACT
>JAFQOB010000051.1 GCA_017395725.1 Clostridia bacterium | reverse complement strand
CAGGATATCACCTTCCATATGCGCAATGCTTTTAATGCGTTCATACGCATCCAGCTGCTGCAAAGTTTTTTCTGTAATATCCAATACAATGCGTCTGCTTAATCTTCCCGAAACGGTACTTCAGCTTATAAAAGACAAGAAGCTAACCGCCGGACACGCAAGAGCACTTCTCGGACTTAATGACAACGCTCTAATTTGCACAGTTGCGGAAAAAGCAGTCGCAAAATCCCTTTCAGTCAGACAAGTAGAAGCCCTTGTTGATTCTTTAAACGGAAAAATCAAAAAGGAAACTCTCACACCGCCCAGCGTTGTTGAAGTAGATTATGTTGCAGAGCTCGAAAAAAGAGTTACAGAACAGATTGGCAGACTGTTTAAAATCCACACAAAAGGAAAACGCAAAAAAATTGAAATTGAGTATAGCGACGAGCGTGATTTGGAAAACATAATAAAAAAGCTTTGCGGAAACACTTTTTTTGAAGATTGACACCTTGATTTTGCAAAAATCTGTTATATAATTGAGGTATAATGTATGAATCTCCCCGATTTTTCTTATTTATTTGAATATCAAAGGTCGTCGCTGACCATGATAGTTACTTCCTTTTTAATAGGAATAATAATTGCGTCAGCCGCAATACTCTATAGACAGCGTTTTTTAGGCGGTATTGTTCGAAATATTTTACAGAAAAATGCTCTGTCCGAAGAGAGCGCATTGACTATGGAGGAATTAGGATACAATCCGAAGAACATTTTCTACAGATATGCACTTCGAAACAACTCCACCTTTGAAAAAACCGTTCACAGAACGGCTGAAATGCCGATACGTTACTATATTCCACAGGAAATAAAAGACAGAGAAGAAATAAGATTCCGCAAAAAAGGAAACGATTATCTCGGAATTATCCTTGCAGTTATCGTATTTATCGCTATTGCATTTATTTCACTCACGGTAATTCCTTGGTTTAAAGATGCATTGTCTAATATTTTTTCTTAAAACGTTTTTAAGAGGTATTTAATATGAACAACAGAACTCAACAAACCAGACGCCCTCCGGTTAGAAAAAAACAAAAAAAGGTTAATAAATTCGGCAGACTAATGCTCGTTATGGCAATTGCCTCGCTGATTTTGGTAGGAATAATCTGCCTCGCAGGTTATATTATGGGCTATAGATACGTTAAAGTTGAAACCAACGACGGAACACTTAAATATTTCGGCTCGGTAACCTCTGACGGAACACTTAAAAAGGGTACGATTTATTTTTCCAACGGCAACAGAGGTAAGGTTGACGGCAAAAACAGTACCATAACATATACAAACGGCGATAAATACACCGGCGGTCTTGTAAAGCTCCAAAGAAGCGGCAGAGGCATATACAAATATGCAAACGGAGACGTTTACGAGGGGAACTTCGAAAGCAATAAGTTTTCGGGATTCGGCGTTTATAAATACAAAAACGGAGACGTTTACGAGGGTAATTACAAAAACGGACTTATGGACGGAAGCGGTACGTATACCTGGGCTGACGGAACAAGCTACTCAGGGGAGTTTAAAGATAATATGCGTAACGGTCTCGGTAAACTTACAATTGCGGAAAATTACTACTACGAAGGCAGTTACGTAAACAACGCCAAAGAGGGTAAAGGTAAATACGTATTCGAAAACGGAGATGTATACGAGGGCGACTACCAAAAGGACGTCCGCACAGGCAACGGCACGTACACTTGGCCAAACGGCGAAAGCTATACGGGACAGTTTGTCAACAACGATATGCACGGCTATGGAAAATATACTTGGCCCAGCGGCAGAGTATATGAAGGAAACTTCTATCAGGGTCAGATAGCCGTTGAACAAATCCCAAGCACAGAACAACCCGCAGCATGAAAATATGCGCATAGGAAAATAAAACCTATGCGCATTTATTTTTTTAATATAAAGCTCGGTTGCTTTTTTGCAGTCAAGCTTTTTTGTTTTTGCGTTTTGCAGTTCTGCGCCATATCAACAACACAAAAGATATAGCTATAGCAAAAGCAAAAATCGGATATAAGTAACGTCTTAATTTAGTTATAATCTCATCGCCTGTATCAACAGAATTATTAAACTCCCAAAGCTGTTCATCCGTATAATCCCGCGACAACGCCTCAATTGAAGATATAAGCGCCTGAGGACTGTCATAATAGTTTTCATCAGCAGTAAACAGAATTTGTATTGAATCGATTTTACCTATTCCCGCAAATGACGAACAGTCACAGTATATTTCGGTCCAAACTGCTTCTTTAACTCTTCCTGTCAGTTCATAAATATCATTTCCCGACATCAATAACACTTTAATCTCAGCATAATTGACGTTGGTAGGTAACGATGCAATATTAACCCCAAAGTGAAGAATGGGTGATTTTGATAAATCAAAGGGGTTGTCAAACTCTTTAACGATTCCGCGAGATTCGCCCTCGGGAACGTTGCCCAAAGTTAACGATATAAGACCGTTTTTATCTGAAAAAGTATATCCCGACGTCAATCTTTCGGTAAATCCATACCGCTTCCAACCGTCGTTGCTCATTGAAAAATCAGAAACACCTATCTTACCCTTTACCTCGGGTTGCGTAAACATTATTCTGCCTGAGGTTATATTCGTTCTAACAATATTCTTATTTGAAAAGCCCTCAATAACACTTTCCCAGGTTGCAACACCAAGCATTTCAGCGGCAAAACCGCTTGCAGTCATAGAAAGGTTGGTATCA
Source organism: Clostridia bacterium (assembly GCA_017395725.1). The sequence continues at coordinate 5,241 of JAFQOB010000051.1, read as the reverse complement.
ACATACTTCATAGCATCATTATAATTACAGCTTCGGTCCGTAATATATGCCGATACTAACGTGTTTAATGCTCTGTAACAGTTATAAACGTAGTCTGCAGTTATCTCTTGCTCACTAATATTCGCAAAAACACTTTTTTCAATTATAATATAGTCTCTTGACGTATTATTGTATGACAAGGCGGTAGATTTTAGATAATTTACTATAACGCCGATATTTTTGAATCCGACTCTGTCGGCAAAATATTCGTCGCTAAGCTCAGTATCTTCATAAGAAAAATAGTCTTCCTTATAATTAGGATAGGGATTATGCGCCAAGCCCCAATTTATATTGCCCATAGAGCCAATATAACTGTTTAAAGAATCAAGAAACTCCTTGTTGTCATATCTGATATAAAGGTCATAGGGTAACCCTCTGTTCCAATTCGAATCGATATACGTATATATATTAACGTAAGGTGAATATGACTTAGCGGCATTATAAACGGTACGCAGTCCATTAGCATAGGAAGAAACAAAGTTTACCAAGGTTTTGTTACCCATATTGTAATTATCTTTAGAATTACCCACCTGATCGCCAAAGATAAATCGGGTTATTTCATTGTTTTTACAGTACCTTGAGGCAAAGAATTCGGTTATTGCACGAAGATACGTAAGCCCCTGTCTGTCAGAAGTATTATATGCACAAAAAGTTGAATCAAGGTCAGCATCCTTGTGTATCAACACACGGTTCAAAGCATCATTTCCCGTATCCGATACCACAAATACCACCGTAACGTCAATACCTTTTTCGGCATAATTCTTTATCATTGTATTCAATGAGCCAAAATATTCTACATTATAATAGAATAGCTGACCGCCGCACTCAAATTTTCCGCCGCCCTCTTCTTCTGACTCAAAAAACTTACCAATATCAACCCAAATTGCCGTATCGGATGCTCCAACCTCTTGCATAAAGGATATACTCGTACCACGCACACCCTTACCGCTTTTCTTGGTTTTTGCGATAATCTCTTCTTTTACAAAGCTTTCGGGGTTGGTTATACACTTGGAATTAGAAATATTTACGTATTCACCGTTGATTTTAAGTACGGCAGTATATTTCTTATACAAATAAGCTCTGGCATCTTTTTCGTTTCCGTAATTAATACGGAATATAAAATCACCTGAAACAGTGTTTGTCTTTGCCAAAGGTTCTACTGCCAACAAGCTTTCTTTGTTTATAGTATCACATAGCTCGTTGGCAAACAAATATATTTCTCCGCCATTATCATCAAGCCTGTCGCCGTCAATGTTTCCTCGGATTATTATTTCTTCGGTGCCCGAGTTTAAAACACAGGTATCAATTCCGATTTCATTTTTTTCGTTAACTGAGTACGAGGAGCATGGGGTTATTCCGTATAATTTGACCGTATCCATTTTTACGCCTTCAAATATAAGGCTTATTCTTTGTATATTTTCCCCATCAAGCGGTAAATACACCGAACAATAGTCTTTAGCAGTATTTACTGCCTTATAACATTCCTCGACTAATTCATTTTCGCCCCTCTTCACCAAGAGTCTAAGGCTCTGACACAGTCCTTCGGTATAAAAATCGACCTTCAGGCTGTTTGCATCTCCCATATTCTTGTAAATGAAATCACCGGAATTAAGCCTCAATTCATCACCAACGCCCTCAATTGAAGTAACGCCGTCGGAATAGTTGTTAGTTCCGCCGATAATATCGTAATATTCTGCCCCCAACGACGCGCAATAATATGCGCCAATCTTATTCGACAAGGCTATACTGTCAATATAATATTCAAAATCAGATGACGGAACGCTGTCACTTTCATAGCTAACTGCAATTTTTATTTTGTTTATTCTCTGACGGCCTTCCCAAGTGGATATATCAACAAATACGCCGTTCCACCCATCATTTTCAAGCTCGTCGGTAAAAACAAACATATCGGCATCGGAATACATCTCAACTCTTACGCGATAATTTGCATTTTCAACCTCTGTGCAATTCATTGAAAGAATCATAACCGAATACATAGACAAATCAAGGGTATCTTGATATAATTTTTCAATATAATACCTCTGACCGCTTAGAGCGTTATCAACTCTGACAACAAGATTGCCCCCCTCTGTTAAGGGACTAAAGGGAAAAGCTTTGATTTTTTCAGCTAAGGTTACGTCAACGTTATCGGTATCGGAATCCCAACCCTCGTTGGTCTCCAAAAAAGAGTTTATTTTTCCACTTGCAACATTATTTAACGCAAAAGGACTGATATCATGTATGACCCGCGAATCTTCTGCACCGTATACGGTCAAACACAAAGAAAAAACAACCATAACTATTATAAATACAGCCAAAAGCTTTTTCATACAATATCCCTCCTTTTTTCATTTTTTAAATATATATAAATGATACCATATTTCCGCCTATAAATCAATAAGGGCAAGCAATCGAAAAAAGATTTTTTGTAAATTATGCACTTGTTATTGACAGTATTTTACAAAAGTAGTATAATGATTAGTGTTTTGATTTTTGGTATATAGGAGTTGAAAGCTGTGAAAAAAATAGGTTTTGACAATGATGAATATATAAGAAAGCAGTCCGAGCAAATCGCAAGAAGAATCTCGGAATTCGGCGGTAAGCTTTACCTCGAATTCGGCGGCAAGCTCTTTGATGACTATCACGCCGCCCGTGTACTTCCCGGCTTTAAACCCGACAGCAAGCTCCAGACACTTAAGAATATAGCAAAAGACGTTGAAATCGTTATCGTAATCAGCTCCTGCGATATAGAAAACTCAAAAATCAGACGCGATATCGGCATTTCATACGATAATGACGTTTTGAGACTTATTGACGCATTCAGAGAATTCGGCCTTTTTGTCGGAAGCGTTGTTATTTCAAAATACGATAACCAGCCCTCTGCTAAAAAGTTTATGGAAAGACTTAAGGCGCTCGGTATCAAAACCTACGTTCACTATCCTATTGCCGGTTATCCTTATGACGTAACTCATATCGTAAGCCCCGAAGGCTTCGGTAAAAATGAATATATTGAGACCGAAAGACCTCTCGTTGTCGTAACAGCCCCCGGCCCCGGAAGCGGTAAGATGGCTACCTGTCTTTCACAGCTCTATCACGAGAATGAGAGAGGCATTAAAGCGGGTTATGCAAAATTTGAGACCTTCCCTATATGGAATATTCCTTTGAAGCACCCCGTAAACCTTGCTTACGAGGCGGCAACAGCTGACCTTGACGATATTAATATGATTGACCCCTATCACCTTGAAGCATACGGCGAAACAGCAGTAAACTACAACAGAGACGTTGAAGTTTTCCCTGTTCTTAACGCTATGTTCGAGAGAATCAAGGGAGAGAGTCCATACAAATCACCTACAGATATGGGTGTTAATATGGTTGGTTACTGTATTGTTGACGACGAAGCAGTAAGAGAGGCTTCCAATCAAGAAATTATTCGACGTTATTTCGCGGCCCTTTGCGACCAACGTTACGGAAAAGTAAAACCCTCCGTAGTTGAAAAAATTGAGGTATTGATGAATCAAGCAAAGACCTCCACCGACGACAGAAAGACTGTTAAGGCGGCAATTGCCCGTTCAATCGATACAAATAACCAACCCGCCGTCGCAATCGAACTCAACGACAGCAGAATAGTAACCGGTAAGACCTCAAAGCTTCTCGGCGCAGCATCTGCCGCACTCCTAAATGCTGTAAAAGCTCTTGCTGACCTGCCTAAAGAAACTTTGATGATTGCCCCCGAAACTATTGAGCCTATTCAAGATCTGAAAACAAATACACTGGGTAACCATAACCCAAGACTGCATACAGACGAAGCATTAATAGCTCTTGCAATTTCCGCATCAACCGACGATGTTGCAAAATTGGCAATGGAACAGCTTGAAAAGCTTCGCGGCTGTCAGGCACATTCAACGGTTATTCTTTCCCCCGTTGACAACGATATATACAGAAAGCTGGGTATTGACCTAACCTGCGAACCACAGTATAATACCAAAAAGCTTTACCATAAGTAAACCACAGAGGATATGGGCTATGCCTATATCCTCTTATTAATTGTATTAATAAGCAAAAAAAGCACTCTTTTGAGTGCTTTTCATTAATCTTTAATCAAAACGTTCAAATATGCCAAAGACAAAGCAAGATTTTCTTGCTGAACAATAATGTTTTCCGGAACGTTAAGCGATGCTGAACCGAAGTTCCAAATAGCCTTTATACCGCATTCAACCATTTCGTCGCATACCCTTTGGGCTGCAGATGCGGGAACTGTAATAATACCGATGTTAATATTGTTATCAAGGCAGAATTTTTTAAATTCATTAGCCGAATAAATCTGCTTTCCGCCTGCGAGAGTGCCAATCTTTTTTTCATCTGTGTCAAATGCTGCTACAATATCTACTCCGAAATCGCTGAAGCCGGGATATCCCAACAATGCACAACCGAGCTTACCTGCGCCTACGATAACAGCACGGTTTCTCTTGTCAACATTTTCAAGATACTCGCCGAGCTTCGACATAAGCTCATTCTTTTCATATCCAACCTTTGGCTTACCTTCGCCGCTTATCATCTGTAAATCTTTTCTAACCAAAACGTCGCCGAGTTTAAGATTAGCCGCAATTTTTGTTGCAGATATGTACTTTTCACCCTCAGGCAATGCCTTCAAATACTTCAAATATACGGGAACTCTTCCCAACGTCGCACGTGATACCGTTTTTCTCATAATAAAAATTCCTCGCTTTTTACTGCGTCATACGCGGAAACCTTGCTTTCCCCAGTAGATTTTTCCGTTATTACGGCGCGATTTTTTTATTATTTTCATTATATCACCATAAAATGCTTTTGGGAATGATAAAAGAGGCATATCACTATTATATTTATTGATATACCCCTTATTTATTTGTGTATACCGAAAGCTCGGCAAAGTAACGTTATACTGTTTTTTTCTGTACAGGCTTAGTCTTGTGCAGCTCCTCAATAAACAGCTTGTCTAACTTCGACAGCTTATAATCCTTTTTATATATAAGCACGTCCTTGTAAAGAGTCTTGTTGTCATCACATTTCTTTTCCACAAGTCCGTAACATTTTAAAATCTTTTCCGGTACAGGTGATACCCATACGAAAGTTTGTTTGTTTTCTGACAGAAGGTCAAGCTGACTCGCCCTTTCAAACACGAATATTCTTCTTTCGTTTTCGCTGATTACTTCATTTTTCTTT
>JAFQOB010000050.1 GCA_017395725.1 Clostridia bacterium | reverse complement strand
TCACATTCAAATTGGTGAAATTTTTGAATATGATATTGATACAGAGCCAAAATTACTCGATGAGTTTTGCTCAAAAGCTGATTTTGTATTCAATCTGGCGGGAGTTAACCGTCCTCAAAATTCCGAGGAGTTTATGCAGGGCAACTTTGGCTTTGCTTCAACACTGCTTGACACTTTAAAAAAGCACAAAAATACTTGCCCCATTATGATTTCTTCTTCTATTCAGGCAACCTGTATCGGAAGATACGACGGAGATTACGGCAGAAGCAAGAAAGCGGGCGAGGAGCTTGTTTTTGACTATGGCAAGGAGACGGGAGCAAAGGTCTTGGTATACAGATTCCCCAACCTCTTTGGTAAGTGGTGTAGACCTAACTACAATTCCGCTGTTGCTACTTTTTGCAACAACATTGCAAATGATCTGCCTATTCAGGTAAACGATAGGGCTATTCAGCTTGAACTTTTGTATATAGATGACCTCGTTCAAGAGATGTTTGATGCTCTTGAAAATAAGGAGCATCGTTGTGAATTTGACGGTATTGATACGGTTATTTGTGAAAATGGGCAGTATTGTGCGGTTCCTACCACTCACAAAGTAACCCTAGGCGAAATTGTTGACTTGCTTGAGTCATTTAAGGCTCAGCCACAATCTTTGGTAATGCCTGAAATCGCAGATAACTCCTTTGCAAAAAAACTGTATTCAACATATCTTTCGTATTTACCCAAAGAAAAAGTATCTTTTCCGTTGAAAATGAATGTTGATGCAAGAGGGAGTTTTACAGAGCTCATTAAAAGTGAAAAATGCGGACAAGTTTCTGTAAATATTTCAAAACCCGGAATAACTAAAGGACAGCATTGGCATCATTCAAAGTGGGAGTTTTTTATTGTTGTAAGCGGTCATGGTTTGATTCAAGAACGCAAGATCGGAACTGATGAAGTGTTGAACTTTGAGGTTTCGGGAGACAAGATTGAGGCAATACATATGCTTCCCGGTTATACGCACAACATCATCAATCTTTCGGACACTGAAGATCTTGTAACGGTTATGTGGGCAAATGAGCAGTTTGATCCCAATAAACCCGATACATTTTTTGAGGTGGTTGAATAATGAGGCTTGTTATTGTAGGTGCAGGCGGTTATGGCAGAGTAATTGCTGAGATTGCCGACAGTATGAACATATACAGTGAGATATGTTTTCTTGATGATAATAGCCTAGATAAAAGAGTAATAGGCAAATGCGGTCAATTTGCTGATTTTGTTAATTCCAATACTGAATTTTACGTTGCATTTGGGGCCAATGAGTCCAGATTGCACTGGATAAATAAACTGTTGGAAAAGGGAGCTACTATTGCAACCATTATTGATAAATCAGCTTATATAAGCCCTTCTGTAACAATTGGTATCGGTTCAGCTGTTCTTCCCAAAGCTGTTGTTAATACAAATTGTGTTATAAACAAAGGTGTAATAGTCAATTGTGGAGCAGTTATTGATCATGATTGTATTATCGGCGAGGGCACTCATATTTGTCTTAATACGGTGATAAAAGCTGAAAATGCTATTCCGGCATTGGTTAAGATTGATGCCGGTGTTGTAATAGAAAATAGACAATATCCTATAAAAAACTGAGGTGTAGTATGAATATAAAGACTGATTATTCAGATGTAAAATTCAAAGAAAACGGAAAGCTTAAGCTACTTATAATAGTTGGAACAAGACCTGAGATCATTCGACTTGCGGCTGTTATAAACAAGTGCAGAAAATACTTTGACTGTATTCTTGCTCATACAGGACAGAACTACGACTATAATCTTAATGGCGTATTTTTCCACGATTTAAAACTTGATGATCCCGAAGTATATATGGACGCTGTAGGCGATGACCTTGGTGCAACGGTTGGTAATATAATTAACTGCTCGTACAAGCTTATGAATCAGATCAAGCCCGATGCACTTCTTATTCTTGGTGATACAAACTCATGCCTTTCTGCTATTGCAGCAAAAAGACTTCATATTCCGATCTTCCATATGGAAGCGGGTAACCGTTGTAAAGACGAATGTTTGCCCGAGGAGACAAACCGCCGTATAGTTGATATTATATCCGACGTTAACCTTGCATACTCCGAACACGCAAGAAAGTACCTCCACGAGTGCGGTCTTCCCAAGGAGCGAGTATACGTAACGGGTTCGCCTATGGCCGAGGTGTTGCACAATAATCTCGAAGAGATAGAGGCTTCCGACGTGCACAAACGTTTGGGGCTTGAGAGGGGCAAATATATTCTTCTTTCTGCTCACAGAGAGGAGAATATTGACACTGAAAAGAACTTCCTAAGTTTGTTTACAGCTATAAATAAAATGGCGGAAAAGTACGATATGACTATAATTTATTCTTGCCATCCTCGTTCAAAGAAGCGTCTTGAGCAGTCAGGATTTAAGCTTGATGAGAGGGTTATTCAAAATGAACCCTTAGGGTTCCATGATTATAACTGCTTGCAGATGAATGCATTTGCAGTTGTTTCAGATTCCGGAACGTTGCCCGAAGAAAGTAGTTTTTTCACAAGTGTTGGACATCCTTTCCCGGCAGTATGCATAAGAACATCTACAGAACGTCCCGAAGCTCTTGATAAAGCTTGTTTTGTTCTTGCGGGAATCGATGAAAAGAGTCTTTTGCAGGCTGTTGATACAGCAGTATCGATGAATTTGGATAGAGAATACGGTATCCCTGTTCCCGATTACGTTGAAGAAAATGTTTCAACAAAAGTTGTAAAGCTTATCCAAAGTTATACAGGTGTTGTTGACAAAATGGTTTGGAGAAAGTATTAATATTTTTAGCACAAGGAGATAAAAAATGAAAGCATTAATTTTGAATTCAGGGCTTGGACATCGCATGGGCGTTCTAACATCCGAGCACCCGAAATGTATGACAGAAGTATCGTCAACAGATACTATTCTTAGCCGTCAGCTTAAGATAATTGCTGATTACGGTATCACCGAGGTTGTAATGACTACCGGTTATTTTGATGAAATTCTTGTCAATTACTGCCACTCACTTAATCTTCCTTTGCACTATACCTTTATCAATAATCCTCTCTATAATTCTACTAACTATATCTACTCAATCTATTGTGCAAAAGAATATTTGCGTGACGAAGACATTGTTTTTATGCACGGAGATCTTGTGTTTGAAAACTCTGTTTTTGAAACGGTCCTTAACAGTCAAAAAAGCTGTATGACGGTTAGTTCTACATTGCCGTTGCCAGAAAAAGACTTTAAAGCAGTTATTCATGATGGAAAAATTGAAAAAGTCGGCATCGAGTTCTTTAACGACGCTCTTTCTGCTCAGCCTTTATACAAGCTGAATAAAGAAGATTGGAACGTATGGCTTGATGAAATTTGCAAGTTCTGTGAAAACGATACCAGAAAGTGTTATGCAGAAAATGCATTTAATGTGGTTTCAGATAAATGTTTGATTTATCCTGTAGATGTAAAAAATAAGCTTTGCGCTGAAATTGATACTCCCGAGGACTTGGCAGTTGTATCTGCAAGAGTACATGAGGTAGATAATCGTGTGGTATATATGTGTTTTTCTACTGATATCATTCATAGTGGACATATCGCAATCATTCAAAAAGCTAAAAAATTAGGAAAATTGGTGATTGGTGTCTTAACTGATGAAGCTGTTGAAAGCTATAAACGTTATCCCATTCTTCCTTTTGAAGAAAGAAAAATGCTTATGGAAAATATTCGCGGTGTTCACAAAGTTATCGAACAGAAAACTCTTAGTTATAAAGATGTTTTGAATGAGTTAAAGCCTGATTATGTAGTTCATGGAGATAACTGGAAAGTTGGAATTCAGAAAACTGTTCGCGATGAGGTTATTGAGCTTCTTGCAGAATATGGCGGAAGATTGGTAGAGTATCCCTATGCCAGTGATTCAAAATATGATGATATAGAAAAACTTACAAGAGCACAGGTTTTGTTTAAAAATAAAAAGTGATTGTTATAATAAAATCTCCCTTCTAAATTAATAGAGGGGAGATTCTCTTTTTTATTCCATTATTTCGGGCATATTTTTGAGCATATTTTCGATAAATATTCCGTATCCCTTCGTGGGATCGTTTACTAAAACATGTGTGATCGCACCGACGAGTTTTCCATTCTGTATTACCGGACTTCCCGACATCCCTTGTACTATCCCGCCTGTTGCTTCTAACAACCGTTTGTCTGTTATCTTTATCACAAAATTCTTCTGTTCGCCCTCTTTGTTGCCTATCTTCACTATCCTTGCACTGTACTTCTCAACATCCTTCGCTATCGTACAGTATATCTCTGCATCGCCTACTTCAACTTCATCTTTTAACCCGATCTTTAAAGGTTGGCTGTGGGATACGTCTATATCATCACTCATTATCCCATACACGCCACACGTCTTATTTCCTATAAGCGATCCAAGTCTGCCGGGTAAAAACACTCCCCTTAATTCTCCGGGACTGCCCGTTACACCCTTTGTTATCCCTTTTATACTTACGTCTACAACTGTCCCTTTGCGTAGTGGCATAACTGCGCCTGTGTCAACGTCGCAGATTCCATGCCCAAGTCCCGCAAAGCTCCTATTGTTCGGTGATATAAAAGTAACCGTCCCTATCCCTGCCGTGCTGTCTCGTAACCATATTCCTGCTCTGTACATATTATCCGTTTGGGATAAAACCGGTTCTATCTCTATCTTCATTTCCTTATTATCCCTTACTATTGTAAAGGACATCTTCTTTCCTCCGCTTTGCTCAATCGCGGAAGATATTTCGTCTGTCGTATTAACTTCCTTTTCGCCTATT
>JAFQOB010000049.1 GCA_017395725.1 Clostridia bacterium | reverse complement strand
TTTGTACCGTAGCTTAAGTTTATGCTTAAGGGAAGTCCAAGCTCTTTTGCTTTATCAAGGGTATATTTAACCCCTCTCATAACTTCGGTGGTTCTTGAAAATGCACCGAAGCCTCTGTTGCCTAATTTAACTGCAATAATTGTAGCTTCGGGGGCAATACCTTTTTCTCTTCCGTTTGACTGTCTGCCGTTTCCGCAAGCCACTCCCGCTACGGCTGTTCCGTGTCCTACTTGGTCTGTAAAAGCATATGTCGTTATGGGATTATTGCTTAATAAAGCGGCGTTAATATCTTCATTTGTGTACTCGGCACCTTTTGCAAAGCCTTGGGGCACATTTCCCACAGCCGATTGGTCCCAAATATAGCTAATACGGCTTGTGCCGTCTTGGTTTCTGAAATCGGGGTGGGTTACGTCAATTCCCGAGTCAATAATTCCGACGGCTGTTCCTCTGCCCGTTAAGTTATATGGATTATCCTGTGCCCTTGAAGCACATACGGAATACCGACTGCTTGACAGTTCGTAGGTTAATGTTTTTGGCAGTTCTATATATTCAATTATGGGTACGTAATATAGTGCTCTTATCTGTTCGGTTGTACCCGTAACTATGGCAAAGCTTCCGTTTAGTACTTCAACAGATTCAACTGTATTTGAAATTGATTCAATATCTCCGTTGTATTTTACGATAGCTTCAAGTCTTCCGTTTGATACTAACGTCGGGTCAAAACGTAAAAAAATATTGGTTGGTTGTGTGGTTATTGGTGAATTCATATACTGTCTCCTCAGATACAGTATATGGATTTTTTGTCTTAATGACAGTCAAACAAGGATTTTTTGCATAAGATGTTATCAAGAAATGATAATGAGGTGATTTTTTGCAAAATCAAAATAACTTTCAAGACGGTTTCTTGAGGGTAAGTGTTTATGACGAGACCGAGGGTAGACCTTTAAATAACGTTACGGTAAGCATTTCCTCGTCTGGAGAAGAGGGGGAAATAATTGAGAATCTTGTTACCGATTCGTCGGGAAATACCGAGTCTATAAATTTAGGAGCACCCGATATAGCTTATTCTTTAGAACCCGAAACCGAGATAAGACCTTATTCTGAATATGATGTAACCGTTAATGCCGACGGTTTTGAGCCCTATCGAGTAGAGGGAGTTCAGATTTTACCAGAAACCTTGGCATTACAAAATATATTTCTGCGGCGGAGACAATCGAATAGACCTATCGGAAGTGATATTTTTATTTTACCGCATACACTGTGGGAAAATTTTCCTCCAAAAATTCCCGAAGAGTCTGTAAAGCCGTTGCCCGAGGGCGAAGGCTTTATAGTATTACCCGAGCCTGTTATTCCCGAGTTTATAATCGTTCATGACGGCGTTCCCAGCAATGCCTCTGCACAGAATTATTACGTGCCTTTTAAGGAGTACGTAAAAAATGTTGCAAGCTGTGAAATCTATTCAACATGGCCCGTAGAAACCCTTGAAGCAAATATATTGGCAATTATTTCATTTACCTTAAATCGCGTATATACCGAGTGGTATCGCGGTAAGGGATATGATTTTACCATAACAAATTCAACGGCATACGACCAAGCGTTTGTTTACGGAAGAAACATATTTTCTGAAATATCGGAAATCGTAGACTATTTGTTTACTACTTATATAACCAAACCCAATATAAGACAGCCTTTGTTTACACAGTATTGCAACGGCAGAAACGTAACCTGTCCCGGTTGGCTCAGCCAATGGGGCTCCAAAGAACTGGGAGACCAAGGTTTTGATGCAGTTGAGATATTAAGGCGGTATTACGGTAGTGATATTTATCTTACGTCGGCGGAGACAGTTTCAGGTGTACCGTCGTCATATCCGGGAACATCATTACAAATCGGTTCGGAGGGGGCTGCTGTAAGAACAATCCAAGAACAGCTTAACGCTATATCCGATAACTATCCTGCAATCAGCAAGCTGAGAGTTGACGGTATTTACGGACCGTTGACCGAAGGGGCGGTCAGAAAATTTCAAGAGATTTTTGACCTGCCTCAAAGCGGAATCGTTGA
>JAFQOB010000048.1 GCA_017395725.1 Clostridia bacterium | reverse complement strand
TTTCTCTTATTTCAGTGGAGGACAGTTCAATGGGCGCCATAGGCACATCAACTATTCTTGCACCGTATCTTTCTCTCAGTCTTTCTTTTGTTTCAAGTATTTCTTCCGATTCGTCGTAAGTTCCCGGTCTTACTATATGGGCTATCTTTGCCAATTCAAATATCCTTTCGGCATTTTTCCAATATTCAAGGTTGAGAAAATTGTCCGTTCCGCAAAGGAGTGTTAAATCCTTTGATATAAAACTAAAATGCTCAAGGGTCTTGTAAGTATAGCTTACCTCTTGGTTACGCACTTCAAAATCGGATATAATTAACTTATCATTATAAAAGGGAAGAGGGCTGAAGGCTATCTTCAGCATTTGTAATCTCATCTGGGGATCATCACCCGCGCACAGAGTCTTGTGCGGGGGAATGAACGTCGGCATTATAAACAGTCTGTCTAAGTCACAGGCTGTCAAAAATGCAAAAGCCGAGCGTATATGTCCCAAATGTACGGGGTCAAACGTACCGCCGTATATACCAATCTTTACGTCACTCATAATTCTATTTTTTTGTTCTTTTTGGATTCACGGTAAAGCACGAAACGGGTTCCTACCGTTTGCACAACCTCGGCAGATACTATTTCTGCAATCTCTTCGGCTGCTTCTCTTGAGGTATATCCCGAATTATCAAGCACACGGAGCTTTATAAGTTCTCTCGCTTCAAGGGCATTTGATATTTGTTCGGTCATATTCTCGTTTATTCCGCCCTTGCCTATTTGAAATATCGTATCCAAATGAACTGCAAGTGAGCGAAGATATGCTCTTTGTTTTGATGTAAGCATTTTCTTGTTCCTTTTTTTACTTTAAATTAAATTCTTTAATCTTTTTCTCAAATTCAACGGCAAAAGCTTCCATAGCCTTTCCTCTGTGGCTGATTGAATTCTTTTCTTCGGCTGACATCTCGGCAAAGGTCTTACCAAACGGTTCGTAGAAAAAGTATGGGTCATAGCCGAAGCCGTTTGTTCCCGCTGCTTTTTCAGTAATAACCCCCTCAACCTTGCCTTTTGTCTTTATTTCATAATTCTGTTTAGGGAATATACACACAACGCTTGAAACGAACTGTGCTGTTCTTTTTTCTTTTGGAAGACCCTTTAGTTTTTCTTGCAAAAGCTTATTGTTTTCATCATCGCCGCCACCCGAAAATCTTGCCGAGTGAACACCGGGAGCACCGTTCAGTGCATCAACGCAAAGCCCCGAATCGTCGGCAATGGTTATATAACCTAACTTTGCGCCTACAGATGCTTTTATTCTTGCATTATCTTCAAAGGTTTCACCGTCTTCCTCTATGTCATCAAAAACGCCTATATCGTCAAGGGAAAGTATCTTTACAGATACGCTGTCTATTTTTGACATCATAGTTTGAAGTTCAGCTATCTTTTTCTTGTTTCTTGATGCTAAAACTATTTCCATAACAACACCCTTATTCAAACAATGCCTTTACAAATTCGTCTGCGGAGAATGGTTGTAAGTCGTCTATCTTCTCGCCCACTCCGATATATTTAACGGGAATATCAAGTTCGTTCTTTATGGAGAACACGATACCGCCCTTTGCAGTTCCGTCAAGCTTCGTCAAAACAAGTCCCGTAATATCGGCAGAATTCTTAAATTCCTTTGCCTGTCTTACTGCGTTTTGTCCTGTGGTTGAATCGAGAACAAGCAATGTTTCTCTTGCCGCATCGGGTAACTCTCTTCCAATCACACGGTCAATCTTCGCAAGCTCGTCCATAAGATTCTTCTTGTTGTGAAGTCTGCCCGCAGTATCAATTATAAGAACGTCTGCCTTTCTGCTTTTTGCCGCAGAAACTGCGTCAAATACAACTGCCGCAGGGTCAGAGCCTTCGGTATTCTTTATCAAGTCGGCTCCTGCTCTGTCAGCCCATATCTGAAGCTGGTCTATGGCTGCCGCACGGAAAGTATCTCCCGCCGCAAGTACTACCTTTTTACCCGAAGATATAAGGTGGTGGGCTATTTTTGCTATTGACGTCGTCTTTCCGACTCCGTTTACTCCTATAACAAGTATAACCGCAGGGGTGGTAGACAGGTTAAGCTGTTCGCCCTCTCCTATCATACCCTTTAATATTTCAATCAAGGCTTCTTTAGTTTCTTCGGCCGCTGAAAGACGTTCATCTTTTATTCTTTCGCGGAGCTTTTCTATAATCTCTTCGGTAGATTCAAAACCTACGTCAGCCGCAATAAGCAATTCTTCAAGCTCTTCAAGCAGGTCTTCATCGACCTTTACAAATGCTTTAAAAAGATTATTTACCTGACCGAATATTGATGATTTTGTCTTTTCAAGACCGTTTTTCAGTTTTTCGAAAAATGACATATACTAAAACCTTTCTGAATATCAAAAATATGTACTATTCAAGCTTAACGCCGAGCTTATCTTCAATATCGCGTACGTTAACCGCGAGTACCTTTGATATACCCTTTTCGTACATGGTTACACCGTAGAGTGTGTCTGCGGATTCCATTGTACCTCTTCTGTGGGTAATCATAATAAACTGTGTCGCATCTGAATATTTTCTTGCATATTCTGCAAATCTTACAACGTTAACCTCGTCAAGTGCCGATTCGATTTCGTCGAAAATGCAGAACGGTGTGGGGTTAACCTTGAGTATCGCAAAGAACAGTGCAATAGCAACGAAGGCTTGTTCACCGCCGGAGAGGGAAACAAGGTTCTTGATTATCTTTCCGGGAGGAGCTACGTTGATATCAATACCACTGGTCAACACGTCGTCGGGGTTGGTGAGTATAAGCTCTGCCGTACCGCCTCCAAACAGCTCACGGAATACCGTCTTGAAATGCATATTAACGTCTTTCATAGTCTGAGAGAACTTTTCGCGCATTTCGGCCTCAAGCTTAACGATAATATCTGAAAGCTGTTTTTCCGCATTTTCAAGGTCGGTTATCTGAGTGTGCATAAAGTCGTATCTTTCTTTAACTTCCTTATACTCGTCAATTGCACTAACGTTAACGTGGCCGAGTCCCTTAAGCTTGCCTTTATATTCGGCAAGCTGTTTTGATATTTCGCCTCTGTTTTCGTTTGTAACCTCGGGAAGCTGTAATTCTGCTGCGGCGGAATACGTCAGTTCATATTCCTCCCAGATTCTTTCGCTTGATTTGTCAAGGTCATTTTTTAGCTGCTGACAAAGTCCCTCAAGCTTAGTATACGCTCTGAATACAAGCTCTCTGTCATTTGTCTTTTCTTTTATCTTTACGCGAAGGTCATTGATCCTCTTTTCGTATTCGTCGTTCTTTTCGGAATAATCTCCCTTTTCTTTTTCAAGAACAGAGATATTATTAAGAACTTCCGCAAGGGCTTCTTCCGTCGTCTTTATCTTCGTTTCTGCAAGATTCTTCTTCGCCTCTAAAGCTTCAAGCTCACTATTGCCTAAAGATATGCGTTCTATAAGTGATACAAGTAAAGCTTCGGTAGACTCAACGTTCTTTTGCAGATTTTCCATATCTTTTCTGTCTTCTGTAAGACGGATAACCGAGTTGCTGTTTCTTTCACGCAAAGCTTCGATTTCTGTATTCTTTGCCGCAATTTCGTCCTTTATGGCATTTTGTTCATTTCTGCCGGCTTCGATAAGGGCATTTATTTCTTTTAATTCTTCGTCTATCTTCTGCTTCTTCTCGCGGTAAAAATCGTCGGCTCTTTCAAGTCTGTCGAGCTCTGAACACAATTCAGACAAGTTCTTTTCATCGGCTGAAAGCTGTGATTTCAGTACCTCGTATTGTGTATTTTCCGCATTAAGAAGCGAATTGAGCAGAGAAGCGTTTCCGAGAAGTGAATCGCGTTTCTTTATTAATGCTTCCTTGTCCTTATTAAGACCTTCAATTTCGGCACTAACTGCTTCTGCATCCTCGTTAAGCTTTTCGCACTCTTTCTTCAGCTTTTCAATTTCGGATACTCGGGTAAGCATACCACTGTCCTTCTTTGAAGAACCGCCGGTATATGAACCGCCCGCATTTATGAGCTGACCGTCAAGGGTTACAAGTCTTACCTTGTAATTAAGCTGCTTTGCGGCAACACTTGCATTGTCGATTGTATCAAAAACAACTGTTCTGCCAAGCAAAAATTCGCTTACTATACGGAACTTATCGTCACATTCCGTAAGCTCGCTTGCAACGCCGATATAGCCTTTCATAGAAGATATCGTCTTAATGTCAACGTTAAGCTTTTGTACCTGAATCGAGGTTAAGGGATAGAAGGTTGCTCTTCCCGCATTTCTTTCTTTGAGTAGAGCAATAGCTTTCTTTGCGGAATCCTCGTCCTTTACAACTATATTCTGCAAGTTGCCGCCTAATGCGGTTTCTATGGCAACGGTATATTTTCTGTTAACGTTTATAAGCTTGGACACGGGGCCGTATACTCCGCCGAGTGTGCCCTTGGCACTTTCGTTCATAACAAAACGAACGCTGTTTGCATAGCCTTCAAAATGTTCTTCCATACGTGTCAAGGCTTCTGCTCTTTGCTTCTTTGACGCCATATCAATATACAAAGAATTAAGCTTGTCGTTCAGTTCTTTTGTCTGAGCCTCTAATGCTTGAATAGCGTTTTCTGCTTCATCGGCAGACTGTTTGGCCTCATCGGATTTTTGCTTATATCCCAAAACAGTCTTTTCGGTCTTTTGAGCTCTTTCTTTAAGAAGAGCCATAGCTTCTTTTAACTGTTCTATTTCACCTTTGAGAGCTTCGCATCTTTCGTCTTCGCTCTTTCTTGAGCCTGAAAGGGAAGACAGTTCAAGCTGTTTAGCTACTACTTCGTCTTCTTTTAACTTGATTATAGCCTCTGCCTGTTCAAGCTTATTTTCAAGCTCAACTAATTCAAGCAAACCTTTTTCAAGCATTTCGTCGGCAGACGTTCTCTCTTCTTCTGAAAGAGTGAGAGCCTTTTTCAGTTCTTCTAATTTACTCTTCGCTTCTTCTAAGTTCTTTTCTGTGTTATCCTTTTCTTCCTTGCGGAGAGCAAGCTCGTTTTCTGCCTGTAATTTTAATTGCTTAATATGCTCAATATCGTTATTGAGTACCTTCAAATTACTTTCAAAGCCGTAGCGCTTGTCGTTGGCACTCTGAAGCTCGTTGGAATTCTTCTCGGTCTTGATTTTGTTTTCCTGAGAAGCTTCGAAAAGTCTTTCATTTTGATTTTCCAAAGACTGTATGGTCTCGTCGGCAATTTCAAGCTCCTTGCCGGAAATTACATAATCATTCTCTGCCTTCGTAAGCTTTTCTCTTAATTCCTTTGTATCATAAAGCCAAAGGGAAATATCTGCATTCTTCTTCTTGTCGTAAAATTCAAGATATCTCTTTGCCTTTTCAGCTTC
>JAFQOB010000047.1 GCA_017395725.1 Clostridia bacterium | reverse complement strand
TCCGGTATAAGGATAATCTGCAAACATTTTTTGCCAATCAAGCTGAGTTTCCACATCAGCTGTTTCATCAGAGTAACAAGAAATATCGTGAACGTGTTCAATAAGATTACACGGGATTTCTTCATTCAGACATTCCTCATCGTGAGTATGTTCTGTAATTCCGCAATCCGCATCGCCCGCAAGCGTCAAGCCGGGCTGTCGCAACCACCAAAACACGTCGAACGAAACAATAAGGGAGAGCACTAACAAAATAGCGATCATACGTGTTTTCCGAACTCTGATTTTTCTTAATTTTTTTAGGCTTTCGCCCAATATATCCTGCGTGGCTCTCCCCTCCTTTCGTTTAAATATAAATCAAATTTTTAATAAACGAATCCAAACCGAGAGAACGGCCAAACTCTTATAAATACTTTTCCTATAATATCTTCCTGAGGTATGGAACCAACCACAGAATTGCGGCTGTCCACCGAATTTGATCGGCGGTCCCCCATTACAAAGTAGCTTGTACCCGGCACCTTGTAGGGGAATTCTAAATCGCAATCGCCAAGCCCCTTGTCTGTGACATAAGGCTCCTCTAATAATTCCCCGTTCACATAAACGTTTCCGTCCGCATCTATTGCTACTTCATCCCCGGGTAAAGCAATAACACGCTTGAGCAAAATCTTACCCTGATAGTAGAAACCGATCAAATCTCCACGTTCAAAATTTTTTATTTTCAAGAGCACAACAATTTCGTCATGCTCCAATGTAGGCGACATACTATCCCCTGATATTTGAAGTATCGGCAAAAACAGCGTTGCAATTAAGACGGCAACTGCTGCAACGACTACTAAAACAGAAACCGTACCGCGAAGGGCTTGCTTATAATAATCTTTTCTTCGTATCCGCTTACGCTCGCTTTGAATTTCGGGCAATGAGGGAACAGATACCTTCTTTTCAGACTTCTTAAACATCATTTATCTCTCACTTATTCGTCTCTTGATGATTTTTTAAATTTTCAATTTCATCACAGAGCTGCTCCCATTTCTTATTATCCGTTTGACAATCAGCGGTCAAAACATCGTACTGTTTTTTACCGTCAGCCAAAATTGCGTCGACTTTTTTCTTGGCTTCTTCAATCATTTTCTCACATTCTGTTTTCGTTTCTTCTTTCATAGAAACGATTTCACGCAAATACAAGTCAGCGGCAGATTGAGCTGTCGAAAAAACATTGGTAATTCCCATTGCCGCTTCAGCAATGGAGCCCGCAACAGAAAGATTGATACGATGGTCTTGAAGCGCTGCTTCCAAAGAGGCGATTTGTTCTTTCATCTGTTCTTCGTTCTTTTTGAGCTGATAGATAACATCCACAAGCTCACGTCTGTTTAATTTTTTAAGTTCTTTACTGATCATAGTTCTTTTCCTTTCACAGGAAATTTCAATTACTTATTGTGGAAATTCGTTTTTTTTCGCAACAATACTATTGTGCTTTATTATTTGGAACAATCTCCATAACCTCATGCACGTCGCATTCCAAAGAAGCACAAATCTTGACGAGAATATCTGTGCTTACATGTTCGTTGCGTCCCATTTTAACAATTGTTGACCAACTAACACCTGATGTCTCGACAAGATCTTTTTTCTTCATATTTCGATCAATAAGTAATTTCCAAAGCCTATTATAACAGATTGACATCGCATTACCTCCGACACTTAAATTTACATTTGCATGAATTATAGCACAAAATTCGTTCAAATACAACAATTTTCGTATAAATGAAACAAAAAAGTAAAAAAGTTTATCCACCCCTTTACAGAGGTGGATAAACTTTTTAATATTATTCAATGATAATTTCTGCGTATTCTCAACCGTACATTGACAAAAGGTTAATTTGTTATTTAATAACAGTTGCTCCTGAAGCTGTGTTTGCAATATCGGGAGTACCAACGATTGTGGTATTTTCGATAGTCAAAGTAGAGTTATCAGCCGTACCGCGAAGGATAATTGTTGCATCACCGTCATCATTTGCGGAAGTCAAAGAACAATCTTTGATAAGATATGTTTCAGCAGCACCGGAACCGCCACTGCTTTCGCCGAAACGAACTGCATAACCCTTTACATCAACAGTACAACCAACTACAGTAACGTTATCACTGTTGTTGAAGTTGAGACCGTTCTTGGAGTATACTTTACAGTTTTCAACGAGAACGCCGTCTATACCTTTAGCCTGAACCAAAGAGTGAGCGTTTGCTGTTGCTGTACAATCTCTGATTACCAAGTTCTTGTCGCCGCCTGTGTAGGACTTAACGCCTACTGCGCCGGGAACATCAAATGTACAGTTTTCAACTGTTACGTTACATGTGTAACGTGTAGCGTTTGTGCCGTCACCCAACTGGATACAAGCATCAGCGGAAATGCTGTCTGCTACGAAGTTTACATTTTTGATAGTGAAGCCTGCTGTAGTATATGTTGCAGATTTACCGTCTATAGTAATAACGCCTGCAAAATCGTTGTTGCCGCCGTCAATTATAACCTTTTTGTCAGCATCAGAAACAATAGTTACATCGTCTTCGATATCTTTAGTAAGCTGAACTACAACATTTCCTGTTGCATTCAAAGCAGCCTGCAATTCGTCAGCAGAAGAAGCTTTAGTAACAGCATCAACATAAACGATGTTATTTACAATACCGTCTTCTGTGTTGCCGGAAAGAACAAAGTTACTGTTGTCTCCGCCGCCGTATTCAGAACCGTAAAGGTAATTAGCACTTGCCTTATAAACAGCAGAACCGTTCAAAGTGATGTTTTTGAAAGTGTTATTTGTAATAGTGCTTGCATTGGATGCACTATAGCTGAAACCGCCTGCTGCAATACCAACACCGGGATGTCCGTCTATACGTGTCTTCGTAATATTTACGTTTTCAACGGTACAACCGTCGATTGTATTACTATAATGAATAAATCCGGAAATACCACCGATATTTGTCCAGCCTGTCAAGTCAAGGTTCTTAACTGTACAGTTAGTAACTTTATGGTCACCTTCAAGCAACCAAGCTGTGATACCACCGACAGCATTTCTTGTTTCAGACATCAAAACGCCTGTGCCATCAGCAATTACAGAACAGCCGTCAACCTGTGTGCCATAGTAGCAATAACCTGCAATACCGCCTACATATGCCCATTCAGCAACAATATTAATATCACCGGTTACATGACAATCAGAAATTACAGCGGGGTAAGCAGCACCTGCTAAAGCTGCAACCATAGAATAACCGTTAACATCAACGTTTTCCAAAGCCAAGCCTTTAATAGTAGCATCTACAACAACGCCGAAGAAACCAACGCCTTCGCCTGCGGGATTGTTAATCTTCATATTGCTGATTGTATATCCCTGACCGTCGAATGTCCCTGCAAATGCGTTATCCCAATTACCGATAGGTGTCCATGCAAGACCTGCAAGGTCGATATCGTTTGCAAGAATAACTGTTTCGCCTGCATAATCATTGCCTTCATTTACAGATTTTGCAAAATAAATGAGCTGACCGAGAGTTTCGATTACCCATTCACCGTCGGAATTCTGATTCATGAAAGTTGCCAATGCGTCATACTGATTATTGTAGCTGTCTTCTTCATAAGTGAGCTGAGTAGCAATAACTGTAACAGAGATACCTTCAGCTGTTAAGCCCTGATATTCGTTACCTGCGTCTTCTTTCATATGACCGGAAAGAACGATAGCGTCAGAGGTTGCGCCTGCAGGAAGAAGAGAGCCCTTCAAATCAGCAAGATCTGTTTCTACGCCATTAACAGTAACAGTCCATTCAATTGCTTCAAGCAATTTTGCGTCGCCGTTAATACCGTTGATAACGATCTCATACTTAAGAGCGAGTGTGCCGTTGTTTTTAACGTAAACGTTCTCCATGTTGTAAGTACAACCGGGTTCCCAAAGGATTTCGTCCTGGTCACGATCGTCTGCAGTAACAAATTC
The DNA here is from genome assembly GCA_017395725.1 of Clostridia bacterium. Next base: position 2,446 of record JAFQOB010000047.1, on the reverse strand, counting down.
GATTACATCGCCTGCCAATGAATTGCCTTCATCATCAACGAGATCAACATCAAGTGTACCTGACTGGATTACGTTACCTGCACTTGTAACTGTGTCTGTAAACCACGCAAATGTAGTTCCGAGAAGCATTGAGAAGCAAAGGAAAAGAGCTACTACGCTGCTTAACAGAGCACGTTTTGTGCCGTTTCTTTTTGTCATTTAAATGACCTCCTTAAATTGATTATAATTTTCTCTCCTATATAAGAGCTTTTTGCACTTGAGGATGCGCATTATCATTATACCCCCCCCCCCCATAAAAAGTCAAGAAGTTTTCGCCTTATTTAAGAAAAAGTTTATAAGTTTACTTTTTTGTTTTTTCAATGTCAAAAAAAGGACTATAAACCGTATGCTTTGCATATAGCTCTTAGTCCTTTTACTGTTTTTTGACAGACTGAGACCACCGACGCTGTCGGTGGTCTTAACAAAATCAACAATATAAAATTACTTATTGTTATAAACAACTGTTACACCGTCATAAGAAGGCAAACCTTTAACAGCAAGCTGAGCTCCACCAAAAAGCTGGTCGAACGGGATCAATTCGTTATGATGAGTTGTACACTGTGTATGATCATAGTCTGCAGGAAGACCATCATAGGAATAACCTGCTTCTACACGCATACCACGACCGTTGTTATAACCTGGTGTAGGATCGCAGTAATGGTAGTTAGCCCAATCATCATAAGTAACGGTTACATTTGTACAGGTAATGTTGTACTTACTTGTATCGGGATAGTTTTTGCCGTCGATAGTAGTTGTTTCTTCCAAACGACCGATAAGCATACCGCACATACGGTAGTTGTAGTAGTCGTAAGAAGCTGTACAGTCGTTATAAGCATCAATACGGCAAGCAACATTTACATTCTCAAAGTTATAAGTTGCACCGGGTTCACCCTGTCCAACAACGCCGCCGATGGAACTGTCAAAGGAGCCCCACAGACCGGCAAGAACACAATCTTCTTCAATGGTAATGTTTTTGAAGGTATAGTTTCCTGCGCCAGACCAACCGATGATACCGCCGTTGCCGTTATTGTACGTTGCGGAAATGCTGTCTTTGATAGTGATGTTTTCAAATACGCAAGTACCGGTTGCACTACCTGCGACAAAGGATGTATCGCCACCTTCTATATAGCTTTCGGAACCTGTAATGGTAAGATTTTTTATAGTTGCATCGTTTATATTGCCAAACAAACCGTATGAACCATACACTCCCCATTCATAACCGAGATCCCAACCGTTCTGATAGAGGTTGGAAATTGTTTTACCGTTACCGTCAAATGTACCCTCAAAGGTTCCGTCTTTGGAGTGATCTCCGATAGGACGGAAAGTCAAAGGATCACCGTCTGCAGAGGCTGTGGTATCCTCACAGAACAAGTCAATATCATTTGTCAATGTAAAAGTTACTCCCTTAAATGTGGTTTCTCCTGAAACGAGTTCTGCAAGACCTGCAAGCTGTTCAGCAGTACCTAATTCATAAGAAGTTTGAGGATTTGCGGGGTCATACCAAGAGGTGTCAGCGGATCCGTCCCAAGAATCAGCAAGATCTTCAGGTATTTCATACTCTGAATCTGCATCATACTGATTATCGAAACTATCTTCCTCATGAGTATACTGTGTTGCATAAAGACGAACGCCAAGCTCTATCCAGGGTGCTGTAGCACCGGGCTGTGTATTGGCTTCATTTCCAACCTCTTCAGGCATTGTAAGAACGATTGCAATTACCTGCGCAGTTTCCGTACCGGGAAGAACGGGAGCGTCATTACGAATTACGGCATCCGCAGAAGAAATAGCGCTCAATTTAACAGAATTAAGAGCCGCTTGGCGTGTTCCGAACATTGTGGGCATCAAAAGATCTGCATAGTTGAATCCGGAGCTGTATTCATCCTGAACGTATGTACCGACCTTAAGATATTCGGAAAGCTTGAAATCTTCGCCGTACACGTTTTTAGAGCCTTTATCTTGAGTTATATTGAAGGAAAGCTGATACTTAAGCGCAAGAGAGCCTGCATTGGATACTCTCAAATAAACGACTTCAGTATAACCGGGCTCGTAAAGAACTCCCTCTTTGAAGATCTTCGTGTTTTCATCTACAGGCGCCCACTCATCGCTCCAATTGTTTTTATATTCAAGAACGACATCAAGGGTACCTGACTGAATGATGTTGTTTGCACTTGTAACCGTGTCTGTGAACCATGCGTATGTAGTTCCGAGAAGCATTGAGAAGCAAAGCATGAGAGCTACAACGCTGCTTAACAGAGCACGTTTCGTGCCTTTACTTTTTGTCATTTAAATGACCTCCTTAAATTGATTAAAATTTTTTCTCCTATACATCTATAACGGAGAGCTTTGCACTTGAGGATGCGCATTATTATTATACCCCCCCCCCCTAAAAAAGTCAAGGCTTTTCCTC
>JAFQOB010000046.1 GCA_017395725.1 Clostridia bacterium | reverse complement strand
ATGTGTGCAATAATTCTGTTGAATTTTCAACAAAACGGAGAAAAATATGAAAAAATATTCGGAAATTTTAAAAAAATGCCCACTTTTTAACGGAATAGATGAGGAAGACCTCTGCAGAATGTTAGTTTGTCTCGGGGCAAAAGTGGAATTGTTTGACAAAAAATATACAATTTTTGCAGAAGGAGCTCCCGCCAAATACATAGGAATAGTATTAAGCGGCTCAGCTCAGATAGTACAAGTGGATTTTTACGGAAACAGAAGCATTCTCAGCAGTATAGGACCGTCGGAAGTTTTTGCAGAGGCATTTGCCTGTGCCGAGGTAAATTCACTTCCGGTAACTGTAATTGCCAACGAACCGAGCGAAATAATGTTTATCGACTGCAATCATATATTGCATACCTGTACCAATAACTGCGGCTTTCACCAACAGCTTATATTTAATTTAATGAAAGACCTTGCAACCAAAACCATTCTGTTCCACCAAAAGATTGACATAACAGCTAAAAGAACGACCCGCGAAAAGCTTTTGACTTATCTTACGCTTCAGGCAAAAAATTCAGGAAAAAGAAGTTTTGACATTCCTTATGACAGACAGGAACTTGCGGACTATCTTGAAGTTGACAGAAGCGGACTTTCTGCAGAAATAAGCAAACTCAGAAACGAAGGAATACTTGAAAGCAACAAAAAGCATTTTGTTTTGCTATAAAAAAATATAGGGCTGTCTCATTAGCAAAAAAAGCAATTGAGACAGCCCCATCTTTTTATTTCACTTGTTAGTTTCTTCAATAAACAAATCAATACTGTCGTAGATAGTTTGAAGACTCTTTCTCCAGAACTCAGGACAAGTAAGATCTATTCCCATAGTCATAGCCGTATCTTCAATACTCATAGTTGAAGTCGCTTTAAGCAGTTCGCGGTATTTGGGAACAAAACTTTCACCCATTTCCGAATATTTTGCATATAGTCCGCGACCGAACAGACCGCCGAAGGCATAGGGAAAATTGTAATAGGAACGCTGAGAGGAATAGTAATGAGATTTATCACACCAAACGTAAGGGTAAAGATAATCATTATCAAGTGCGTCTCCGTATACCTCTTTTTGAGTATCCGTCATCAGCTTATTCATTTCTTCGGCATAAACAAATTCTTTTTTGCGGCGTTTAATAAGCTCATCTTCGGTTTTGTATCTTACGTACATATCGGGCAGTATCATAAGACTGTCGGTTATCTGCTTGTCAAGCAACGCAATTTTTTCTTCACCCTCAGCGTTATTGATAGCCCCGTTTAAAAGCAATATTTCATTAAAAGTAGAAGCAGTTTCAGCAAGAGGCAAACCGTATGCTCTGTTTAAGGGTCTGTTCTTTTTCACCTGCTGACCGTGATACGCGTGTCCGAGCTCGTGGGCAAGGGTATTTATAGCACCAAAATTACCGTTGAAATTTGTGAGTATTCTCGACTCTCCAAACCAGGTAAGGTTATAGCAAAATGCACCGCCTGATTTACCGGCTCTCGAGTAAAAATCTATCCATTCTTCTTTAAATGCCCTGTCCATCATTTCAGACATATCCGAAGAAAAAGCCTTGAAATGCTCAACCAAATATTTATGTGCACTTTCGGGGGTATATTCTTTTGAGGTTGCTTTTCCAATGGGAGCGTAAATATCATACCAAGGCAAGCCCTTTTCGTAACCGAGGAGCTTGGCTTTTGCTTTTAGATATTCTCTGTATTTGGGGAAGGATTCTTTTACGGCACTCCACATAGCCTCAAGGGTTTCTTTCTTCAAGCGCCAGCTTGCCAAAGTCATATCAAGGGGAGAATCATAGCCGCGAAGCTCGGTTTCTGTCAGTACTTGTGCTTTAATGTTGTTGACCGAATAGGCAAGTGCGTCGGTTATTCGGGGATAGTTTGCGAGCTGCGCTTCGTAGACCTCTTTTCTGACAGCGGCATCTTCACTCTTAGCCAATGCCTGTAACGCATTCATAGACTTTTTTTCGCCTCTGAAATCAACCTCTGTATGAGACATAAGATAGGAATACTGTTCAGTCCAAGCAAGTCCACCCGAAGCCGCCATTTGAGAAAAGACGTATTCTCCGTCAGAGCTCATATTATGCGCTAAACCACTCTTTATTTCATTAAAATAAAAGCCGTATTCACTCAATAAGTCATCGGATTTTATCACTTCTTCAATATTATCTATACCGCCAACGTAATTTTTGAACAGAACGTCTTCCTTGGCATTTGCATTCATAAGCTTTTGTATCCTTGTGCGATAAGGATTACCGTCTTTATCCGAGGAGTTCCCCGACTTACGAAGTCTGAAATAAACGTAGAGAATGTTTGTCGTATTAAGAATCTCTTCTTTTAATTCCATTATTGCGCGAAGAGTAGCCTGTGGATTATCATAGTTCGCAGATTTAACAGTATTTCTGTATTTCTCGTTTAAAGCCTCTAATTTCGTAATATCCTCTTCAATTTTCGGGTCATCTACCCCTTTATAAAAAACGTCAAGAGACCATCTGTCATACATGGCAACGTACTTCCCTTCTTCTTAGTCTTACAGAATAGAGTATATCTATTTTTCAGAGCATTATCGTTTCTACATAAATATGTATTTTACTGTATGTAGGTCAATCTGTAATATATATCGCTCTGCCATACGGTGTTTTTCTTTGGGACTGTACCTTTAGCGATATTGAAATAAATCTTGTTATCAAGACATCTTGCAAATCTTATACAAAGGTGGGTATCGATTTGTGTATCGGGTATCGTTCCGTTAACAACGTTATATCCGCCCTCAACAAGAAATCCGCTGTTTTTGCCGTATACTTTAACCGCAGTCGAAAGAGTATTCCGACAAACACTCTCGCTGAATTTTCCGTCAAGAGCTTCGCCGTAAGAAGTGGTATCAAAGCTTGTAAGCAATTCCCCGCCCTCTTTATTGTAGAATTCAACTGTATCGGTAAGAATTTCTTGTGTATCGGCAGGGTTAAGTCTCTGCACCGTTAACATAGGAGTGTATGCGGCAACAAGGGGGTTAGCGTCGTTTACCCACTCAACATACTGAGAAAGCTTAAGAGTATTACCCGATAACGTGTATTTTTGCTTATGAAAAACAAGCTTTTCGGAGGGTGTGTTACATCTGTATATAAATGAATCTTCAATAAACTCGAAGCTGTCGATACTGCCAAAATATGCTTTGTCAAGCGCAGTCTCAACACCGTCTAATTTTAAAGAAACGTCTGTCATAACTTCATCGCCGTGAAATCCGCCGCAGAAATCCCCCGCGCCCTTTTCACAGAAAGCAAAGCCAACCTCTCCCCCTTGTAAAGCACGGAATTTTCTTGTAAAAACCGCTCCCTCAAGTTTACCGATATACGCCTCTCTTATACGGTAAAACTCACAGTTTGCCGCGTCATTCGGACCGCCCGAATATTCAAGTTCTGGGTTAATCGGATTTTTTACGTAGACAAATCTATATTCCGCATAATCCTCTTTTCCTGCGGGTAAGTATAAATAAAAGTCTGAATATTTATTCTCATTATTAGGTAAAAAAATTTTTATATATGCCTTTTTTCCCATATTATTTCGTCCTTCAATAATGCTTATTTTTATTATTTGCCTTTATTTTAATACATAAAAATTCGCTTGTCAATAAAAGCCACAAACAAATATATACAATATAAGTTCTTCCTAATTCATTGACTTAATCACTCTTTAGTGATATAATGTTCCAGTCAAAATACATACTTACCAAAAAAGGAGAACAGTTATGAAAAAATTACTGGTAATGACACTTTGTTTAGTTATGATTGTTTCCGTTTTGGCTGTATTTACAGCTTGCGGTAATTCCGGATCAGCCAATAACGTAAATCCCGATATCGACGAAGATCAACTTGGAAATATCGACGATAACGAAGATCAAACATCAAATGAAACACCCGGGCAGTCTTCAGAAGAAAAAGATGAAGTCGCTATCAGCGAAGAAAAAGGAAACGCACTTCCCTCCAAGCTTGTAGCAAACAAGATTTCAACTTTCAACGAATCCACAATTATGGTATATGACGGCGGTTATCTTTACGGCAAAGACGGAAAGATAGGAATTTCTTCATTTGACGGAAAAAGCAATTCGGGTGCGATTTATACTTCAGCAAAGGGAATGGAAAAGTACTTTGCAGTTGCTACAACCGATGTCAAAACAGACGTAAATAATATTGAATCCCTCAATGTGTTTGGTCTTGTTGACGTTACGGGCAGAGTTATCGTACCTTGCGAATACTCTTCTATATCTATATTAAATGAAAGATACGTCAAGGTGTGTGCAGCAACAGAGAAAACAACAGATAAAGAAAATGCTATGATATATATGTCAAAGGATTCATCCATATCAATTACCCCCAAGGATGATGACTACTTCTTCAACGGCGTATGGTATATCTACGATATAACGACAGGTCAAAAGGTTGAGGGCGCAACAGGTAAAAAAACCGTAAATCCCAGAGCAAAGAACAACGTTATTTCTTTCACCAACGATGAAGGCAAAGAAATTGTTATAAACGAAAAAGGCGAGGCTATTTCCGAAAACACATCAGTAATGTCAGACGGCTCATACGTATTAGACGGTAAAGTATACGGAAACGACGGTAAGGAACTATTCACATTAAAGAAAAATGGTTTTGAGCCTTCAAGAGCAACTGACGACGGAAAATATTACGTTGCATCAAAATATGCAAACGGCGAATCATACTACGCTATAATGGATAAAACAGGCAAGATAGTATCTGCTGAATTTTCAAATAGCATTTACGTATACGGTTTACTTATCGAAAGCGATGACAAGGTATATAATTTCAAGGGCGAGCAGATTATTGAAGCCGAAGTTGACAGCGTTTACTATACAACATGCGCAGACATTGAAATCTACCTCCTTGAAAAAGACGACAAAACAACCGTGCTTGACGGCGCATTTAATGTTATTTACACAGGTGAATTGACAGACAATATGCGCTCGTATAAAACAAACGGTGTAATCAGTCAGACTATTGATAAGGTTGACACATGCTACAACTATACATCAAAAGATTTTTCAGTCAGCGGTTATGCAAACGGATTCCTCACATCCCTCGGCGGCAAGTATCCTTCATACACTCTCTATGAGGTTATATCAGGCAGTGCTTTAATCGAAGGCTGCAAAGAGATTACTGTTAAGAAGCTTGACGGAGCAATCTACGCCGTTTCAAAAACAGATACAGCTTATGATTTCTATCAAATAGTTGCAGGTTAATTCTTTATTAAATCAATCATAACCACCGGCTAAGCCGGTGGTTTGCTCAGGCGTATAACGCCATATTACCGGCGGAGCTGAAAGCCCACCGAAAAATCCGACACTTGCAAACCTGCCCCACTGCCACAAATGTGGCGAATGTCTACCATAAGCCT
>JAFQOB010000045.1 GCA_017395725.1 Clostridia bacterium | reverse complement strand
GAGTATGGGCAATGCTGCATTTTATGGTTGCAGTAGTTTGACGGGTGTAGAAATTCATGCCGGTGTAACGAGGATTGGCGAGTCTGCCTTTTTCAATTGCAAAAATATGACAAGAATAGTAATCCCCTCTAGTGTAACTAGCATAGGTTATGCTGCTTTTGAGTATTGTTCTAATTTGACAAGTGTAGTAATCCCTACCAGTGTAACTAGCATAGAAGGGTGTGCATTTGCCAGTTGCAGTAATTTGACGAGTATAGAAATTCCAACCAATGTAATGAGTATAAGCTATAAGTCGTTTTATGGTTGCAAAAAATTGACAAGTGTAGCAATCCCCTCTAGTGTAACTAGCATAGGCGATCAGGCATTTTATAATTGCACTAATTTGACAACGGTATACTATGCGGGAACCGAAGAAGAATGGAATGAAATATCTGTTGGTTCTTCAAATTCCTCTTTGCTCAATGCAGAACTTGTGTTTGTTTCAAAGAGCGAACTTGAAAAAGCGCTTGACTGTAAGGGTGTAACTGTTGGCAAGTTGGCTGATGAAACTGAAGTCGTAATCGTTCCTACAGTTGTTGGCAACGTAGCAATGACCGAAGCTGAACTTGCTGGAATGCTCGGCGAAGATATAACAATCGTATCAAATAATGGTATCATCGGTACGGGTAGTAAGATTATCGTAGGTGAGCAGGAAGTATCACTAATCGTTAAAGGTGATATTGACGGCGACGGTATTGCGACCGTATTTGATGCGCTTATGGTTAAAAAAGCGTTGGCTGAAAATAGCTTTAGCGAAAACGATATACGCGAATTTGCGGGAGATATCGACGGTGAAGGTGTAACGGATAGTGAAGATATTGATGCTATTCTTGCACACATCGTAGGCGAAATGCTTATAGCATAAAAATATGTGAATAACACAAGCTTTCTTTTCTATAAATGGAAAGGGAAGCTTTTTTTGTTATCTCTTTTTATTTACATTGAGTTAGCTGATACTTTAATAAACCTCCATCTGAGGAGGAAGGTAAGACAAAGTGCCTGCTTGTTTTATATTTCTGTATAGAGAAGAGTTTGTTTGCACAAAAAAATGGTTGTTTTACACGGCTCGTCGAGGACGTCGAGCCCTACAAATTTGCGCAAAGTTTACTATGAGCGGTAGGGCGGTGAGGTTGGATGTGTGTCAAAACTTGAAATGATATGATTGACTTTTTTAGATCTCTCCCTCTATGGTCATTTCGAGTGAAACACCGTTAGGTGTGGAATCGAGAAATCTCCGTTTGTACAAATTTGCTTATACGGAGATTCCTCGACTACGCTCGGAATGACTACAGAGATGTTGTTTGTGCTATATTATAAGTGATAATAATAATTCATATTAAACGAATTATTGACTAATTTTGGGTTATATTATATAATGTGGTAGGTGCAAATTATCTGAAAGGGGATTTAGGTAAAAATGAGCGATAGAAATAAAATACTTGTTATTTTAACCGGTGGCACTATATGCTCTGAGGCTGATGAATCGAATGAAAATCAGTCAAATGCAAAGAATGCAAGTAAAAAAATAATATCGAGCTTTAAAGAGTCAAAGTCTCCTTTTGCTGATGCAGTCGAATTTGATACGCGTTCTCTTCGCGAAGATATATTAAGTGAAAATATGACTATATCCGTTTGGAACGAGTTACTTGATATTTTTCGCGACAAGTCAATTTGGACTAATTACAATGGGGTAATCGTTCTTCACGGAACGGATACTCTTGCATATACCTCGTCCCTTTTGTCGCTCGTACTTGCAGGGGCTCCTATTCCTGTTTGTATGGTTTCGGCACAGCTTGATTTGTCCCACAAAGAAACCAACGGTTTTGCAAATTTCAATGCGTCTGTTGAGCTTATAATGAACGGCATTGAGCCCAACGTTTACGTCGTTTATCGCAATATGATCGACTCTCGTAATCCTTATGCTTCAAATGGCGAATTATTTGTTCATTACGGTTCGCACATATTACAATGCACAAACTATAATCACAATTTTTTCAGCGAAGATGCAGAAAAAATTTCAGATAAAAATAATGCAAAATTAAAGGGAAGGGCGTTTGAAACAAATAGTTTCTTGCTTGATAAAATTGGCAATCTTTCAGATGAAGTTATGCTTATTCAGCCATACGTTGGATTAAAATATTCGATACTTGATATAACCGGTGTAAAAGCTATTGTTCATGGAACTTATCATTCGGACACGGTCTGTGTTGAGCGAAAAAAGCCTAACGAATCAAACGATAATTATACTGACGGCTCGATATTATATCTGCTTGAAAAGGCGAAAAAGTTGAATATTCCTGTAATTATATCGCCTTGTAACAAAGATGCATATACTTACACCAGTACGGGTGATGCTTTGCGAAACGGTGCATTAGGTTTGTTTGGAACAACTCTTGAATCCGCTTATATAAAAGCTGTTATCGGGGTTGCTTTGGGACTCAAGGCCGATGAACTTATTGATTTTTTAGGAAAAAGCATAAACTTTGAATTTGTATATACGGAAAAAACAGGTGAAAAAATGTAAAAAAGGTAAGAAAATTTAAGAAAAAAATATTGACAAATTTTTCTTGGTGTTGTAAAATAAACTGTAATTAGTGCGATGATGAAGAGAGTAGCTGAAGAATACTTCATTTCAGAGAGCCGTGTAAGGTGAAAGTGCGGTATGAAGGGCTTTTGTGAAAAACACTTCGGAGTATGCAAAAGAAAGCTGTTTATCGAAAACAGTGATTAGAATTGCACGTAAGACGCCGCGAAAGAGCGTTTTAACGAGAGGGCATTTTGTTTTTATCAAGATGTCAATATGGGTGGTATCGCGGAAGAGGTCTTTCGTCCCATAAATTTTTTGTGGGATATATAGGCGTCTTCTTTTTGTTTTGCTTGATTATTCCACTTTAAATAAGTAAAAAATAAAAAAGTATTTATATATGGGAGATTAGAATTATGATCAGAACTCATACTTGTAATGAAATCGGTGTTGAACATATCGGTCAAAACGTTGTTTTGGCGGGTTGGGTAGACACAATAAGAGATCACGGTGGTGTTATTTTCGTTGACCTCCGCGACCACTACGGTGTAACTCAGACTGTATTATCAGACGACAGCCTTCTTAAAGACGTAACAAAGGAAACTGTTGTTGCAGTTAAGGGCGTTGTAGCAAAAAGAGACGATGAAACTGTAAATGAAAAGCTTGCAACAGGTTACGTTGAAGTTAAGGTTGAAAGCCTTGAAATTCTCGGCCCTTGCCGTAACGCACTTCCTTTTGAAATTTCCGCATCCACACAGACAAGAGAAGACGTTAGACTTAAGTACCGTTTCCTCGACCTCAGAAATCCTGCTATCCACAAGAACATTGTTCTTCGCAGTAAAATTATAAACTTTATCCGCAGTCAGATGGAAGGCTTGGGATTCCTTGAAATACAGACTCCTATTCTTACTGCATCTTCCCCCGAAGGTGCAAGAGACTATCTTGTACCCAGCCGTAAGCACAAGGGTAAGTTCTATGCACTTCCTCAGGCTCCTCAGCAGTTTAAACAGCTTCTTATGACATCAGGCTTCGACAGATACTTCCAGATAGCTCCTTGCTTCCGTGATGAAGATGCTCGTCAGGACCGTTCTCCCGGTGAATTCTATCAGCTCGACTACGAAATGGCATTTGCTACTCAGGACGACGTTCTCGAAGTTGGCGAAACAGTTCTTTACAATACTTTCAGCAAATTCTCCGATAAAGAGGTTTCTAAGCCTCCTTTCAGAAGAATTCCCTTTAACGAAGCAATGCTTAAATACGGTTCGGATAAGCCCGACCTCCGTAACCCCCTTATTATCTGCGATTTGACAGAATTCTTCGCAGGAGTTGACTTCCCCATATTCAAGGGTAAGCCTGTTCGCGGTATCGTTGCAGACTGTCAGGGCAAATCCAAGAAGTTCTTTGAAGACTCCCTTAAGTTTGCTACAAGCATCGGCATGAAAGGTCTTGGATATCTTACTCTTGCAGGCGAAGAATACAAAGGTCCTATCGCTAAGTTCCTTTCCGACGAGCAGAAGGGTCAGCTTAAAGAAATTACAGGAATCAAAGAGGGAGAAACAGTATTCTTTATCTGTGATGCTCCCGCAGTTGTAAACAAGCTTGCTGGTGAAATCAGAACTTGGCTCGGTAATGAACTTGATATAATCAAGAAAGACAGCT
>JAFQOB010000044.1 GCA_017395725.1 Clostridia bacterium | reverse complement strand
TCCTGATGTCTGGGGTCTTCGCGTATAGATTCTACAGCAGTCAAGTCAAAGCACTGTACGTCCATCAATGTACGGAAACAACCGGCTCTAAGCATATCTACCATATAACCGGTAATACCGCCGAGACCGAAGCTGCCCTGAATCTGCTTTTCAACCATTATATCTTTAAGGAACTTAGCCGCAGCAAGAGATGCGCCGCCGGCACCTGTCTGGAATGAAAAACCGTCTTTGAGGAGTCCCGAAGCTTCAATAACCTTAGCCGCGTGAGCCGCCATAACAAGCCCTACGGGATCTCTTGTTATTTTAGTTGTACCCGATACGATTCCTTTAGGATCGCCTATAGCATCAACCTCAACGACGTAGTCGATATAGTCTTCGGAAATTGAGAAATCCGTTAACGGATAGGGTACGAGGTTATCTGTAATAACAACAACCTTTTTAGCATACATAGCATCTGCGAATGCATAGCCTAAGCTTCCACAGGCAGATTTACCGTACTTACCCGAGCAGTTACCCATAGGGTCGGAGGTAGGAGCCGCAATAAAAGCAACGTCAATGGGAGTTCTGCCAAGAGCAATATTACTTGCACGTCCGCCGTGAGTATAGAACTGAACAGGCTTTTCGAGAATACCCTCGGAAACAGCTCTGCCGACACCGGCACCGATATAGTCCGCCGCAATTCCGGTAACGACACCGTTACTGATATGTTCAAGAATGGGAGCGTGGGTATCAAAGAGAGAGCTTGCATTAACGTTGATATCGCGAAGACCCTTTGCGGCAATTTCAGCCATAACCATATTCAAAACGTAATCACCGTTACGCAAATGGTGGTGGAAAGAAACCGTCATACCGTCTTTAAGACCGACAAGCTCAACAACTTCTTTAATGGATTTCACTAACTTACTCACAGTCATCTCTCCTTTCGATACCGAGCGCCTCTGCCATAGCAATAGTACGTTCTGCTCTTGCAACGATGGGGGCGTCTATCATTTTTCCGTTGAGAGAAATTGCGCCTTTTCCCTGTTTCTTTGCTGTTTCAATAGCTTCAATAACATCATACGCATATTTAATTTCAGCGAGCGTAGGACTGAATACAGAATTAATAACTTCAACGTGGCGGGGTGAAATAGATGCCTTGCCTGTAAAGCCGAAGCTCTTTGCAAGCTGAGCATCAACAACAATACCCTCGTCATCATTAACGTCAGTAAAGGGCGTATCGTAAACGTCAACACCTGCGGCCCTTGCGGCAACAACGAGGCGAGTACGGGCATATTCTATTTCTCTTCCCTCTTTTGTACGTTTGCACTGAAGGTCTGCAGTAAGGTCTTCAGCACCAAGGAAAAGAGCTTTTACTCTGGGGGAAGAAACTGCTATAGAATAAGCATTTTCCACACCGAGAGCCGTTTCGATAAGGGGCATAATTCCAACGGTACCGTTGGAATAACCAAGTCTGCTTTCAACCTCGTCCATATATGCAGCAACCTGAATAACGTCTTCGGGCGAACTTGCTTTAGGCAAAAGGAGAAGACTGGGCTTTTCGGGAAGCATAGCGTCAATATCAGCCTTCCAATATGAAGTATCGACCGAATTGATACGTACGATTTTTTCACAGTCAAGGTCCATATAACGCATAGTATTGCGAACGAGGATACGGGCTGCATCCTTTTCTGCGGGAGATACTGCGTCTTCGAGGTCGAAGATTACGGCATCAGAGCCAAGGTAACCTGCGTTAATAAGCATATTGGGGTTATTACCGGGTAAAAACAAAAGACTGCGGCGCATTATTCTTCACCTCCGCATCTTTGGATAGCGGTTTCCACTCTTGCTCTTATAACACATTCGAGAGCACCTCTGTCAACAACGCGCACTTCAGCGTTGGTTAATTCAAATTCAGCAAGAACGTCGCGAACGGTTGCTTCTATTTTCTCACCGAACTGTTTTTCAACGACAGACTCGATATGAATTTCAAGACCGTTATCACGAGGTTCAATTTCCACGTAAGCATCGCTTGATTCCATAGTACCTGCAGATGCCTGTTTTAAAATCTTCACTGTATAAACAGCTCCTTTCGTTATACATACAATAAGAAATATTTATCATTATGTACATTTTACCACTGTATTGTCAAATAAACAACCGCTTTTTGAAAAATAATTAAAAAATTAAAATTTCTCTTTTCTTACGCTTAATATTGTTGTATAATAATAAAAGAAAAGATATTTTTAGAGGAAAACATAAATGAACGTTGAAATTATATCGCATATTGGCGGAACAAAACTTGATAAATGGAAGTATCTTATGGCTGAAACGGGACTGAAAACGACAGACCGCCCCGAGCGTACCGTATTGGTATGGGACGAAGACGAGCTGGTAGCATCGGGAAGCCGCGATAAGAATATACTCAAACAGCTGGCAGTATCACCGACCCATCAGGGCGAAGACTTGCTGTCAAAGGTAATAACCGAGTTACGCCGAGACGCTTTTGAAGACGGATACCGACATTTGTTTATTTATACGAAGCCACAGAACAAATATATTTTCTCTTCCCTCTTCTTTTACCCCATAGCCGAAACCGATAAAGTGCTTGTTATGGAAAACAATAGAGACGGTATAAAAAGCTATCTTGATACACTCCCCGAAAAGACCGTAGAAAAGACCGTAGGTGCAATTGTAATGAATTGCAATCCCTTCACCCTTGGTCATCAGTACTTAATTGAAAAGGCGGCAGCCGAATGTGACAGAGTATATATTTTCGTGCTTTCCGAAGAGGGCGACGGATTTTCAGCTAAGGACAGATTTGAAATGGTAAAACTGGGAACGGAGCATTTGCCGAACGTTACTGTTTTGCAGACGGGACCGTATCTTATATCTGCGGCAACGTTCCCCACGTATTTTTTAAAGGACAGAGATAACGCAGACGAAGTGCTGTGTGATATCGATATAGAAATATTCTTGAAATATTTTGTTCCGAGACTTGCAATAACCCGTAGATACGTAGGAACGGAACCTCTGTCACAGATGACAAATACTTATAATGAAGCGTTAAGAAAAAGACTTTCGCAGACAGGACTCGAATTTAGGGAAATAGAAAGAAAAGATTTTAACGGAACCCCCATAAGCGCAAGCGAAGTAAGAAGACTCATAAAACAAGGGGAAACAGAACACTTGAAGAATATTATCCCTATGACAACTATGAACTATTTAAAATCACACGATTTTGTATAACAGGAGGAAACGAGAATGCAAGAGAGACAAGAAGCCCATATTTTAAGCAGTTATTTTGCACCGAG
>JAFQOB010000043.1 GCA_017395725.1 Clostridia bacterium | reverse complement strand
TTATTAATAATTTTACATTTTGATTTGAATTCTGGCATAATATTTAAAAAATTATTTTTGCTTTCATTTGATACAAAAATTAAATGTTTAAATTTTGCCACTTTTAGTTCAGAAAAGAAAGACCTCATTTTCTGTTCATTTTTGTCAAATACATTATAATAATCACTATGTATATAAAGTGCGTTATTTTTCGAGGCAACTTGAGCTAATCTTGAACCCACTACGGAATAAGTAGCATAGTTACATGAAAACTTATACTTATTATAATTCTTTATTGCCCAAATTAACCTTTTTGTAAAATTTATACTTTTCCTAATAAAAACATTTTTATTCTTACTAACTCTATATTCTTTAATAATTACTCTATTATCAATTTTACTTAATAGTTTTCCAATTTTTTCCTCTAATACCAAGGTCACTGTATATTTATCTGCTAAAGAATTAAGTAGTAACAACAATGATTTTTCCATACCACCAACACACATATTTTTACTAAAAAAAACAATTTTTTGCATGCTGTCACCTTTAATATTTATTTTCCATATATTCTAAATAGCCATCACATACTTCTTTTCCACCAATCATTTTTACATGACCGTGATCAAGCCATACAACAGTATCGCACATTTTCTTTATCTGCTCAATCGAGTGAGAAACGAACAGCACTGTAGTACCCCCATTAATCATACTGAGCATTTTTTGTTCACTCTTATTCTGGAAAGCAATATCTCCTACCGACAGTATTTCATCTACTATCAATATCTCAGGATCTACTATAGTCGCAACCGAAAATGCCAATCTCGCAACCATACCTGATGAAAAATTCTGTACAGGTACGTCAAGGAAATCATGAAGCTCGGAAAAATCCACTATCTCTTGGAATTTCGAATCAATAAATTCTTTTGAATAACCCATTATGGCGCCGTTAAGATAAATATTCTCCCTTGCAGTAAGCTGTGGGTCAAATCCGGCACCAAGCTCAATCATAGGACATATATTTCCATACGACTTAACCTCGCCTTTTGTAGGCTTCATAACACCGGCAACAACCTTGAGCATCGTTGATTTACCGGCTCCGTTAGAACCTATAAACCCAATAACCTCGCCCTTTTTAACCTTAAAGCTAACGTCTGTCAGCGCCCAGAAATCTTTTTTCTCTTTCTTTTTTCCGCTTCCTACGTCAACAAACCACTGTTTCAGCGAAAAACCTTTTTCTATTCCAAGGTTGAAACGCATAGAAACATTATCAACTTCAACCATATAATTCTGTTCCATACTGTCTCCCCCTTTACACATAATATATAAACTTATCCTGTGTCTTCTTAAACACGAATACGCCTACTATCATAGCACCTACTGCAAACACCGCACAGTATATCCACGCATTTATCTCGGGAATAGTATTATATAGCATAATGCGTCTCACGAAATACACTATCCAATAAAGCGGATTAAGCTTGAAAACAAACAAAAGAGCAGGCTTGTCTATTATCGCAATATCGTACATAATTGGCGTCAAATAAGTCCAAAGAGAAATAACTACACCGTAAATATAAAACATATCTCTTAAAAATACTGCTACGGAAGATAATATCAAGCTAAAACCTAAAGTAAACAGGAACAAACAAACGTATGCATAAGGCAACAACAAATGATATACGTTTACACCGGTTCCGGTAGCAAGTAAAATAACATAAAGCGGAATAAGCGAAAGCAAGAAGTTTATTCCAACGAACACGCATTTTGACACCGGGAAAATATACTTCGGCATATAAACCTTGTTAATCAAACCAAAGTTTGCAACCACACTACTCATCGCAAGGTTTGACGCCTCGCTGAAATAGTTAAACATAACAAGTCCCGACATAAGATATGCAAGATAATTTACTCCGGGGGTGGTAAACTTAAACACATTGGTAAACACCAAGGCCATTACCGCCATAGTAAGTACCGGATAAAGCAAACTCCAGAATACTCCCAGCACACTTCTCTTATATTTAACCTTAAAATCACGCGAAACAAGCTGTTTCAGCAAAAAACTATACTTCTTCCATACATATTTAATATTATTCGCAACTTGCACTTTATCACCTTTCTTTACTTAAACTTCCTCAATTGTATATTATATCACAAAAAGTGTGTTAAATCAATATAAAAAGAAAACATTTCTCCCTGATGTACTTATATATAATATAATAATTACCGTAAACTGCTGATTACAAATCAGCTTCTCTGTGTTTATAAAAATAATTCTTTTTTCAACATACTTTATATTCTGTCTTTTTTCACATACTGCCTTGCAATTAACTTTACAATAAGCTATAATTTACCCATAAAACAACGCAATAAACATTTGGAGGAATTATAAATGATGAACGAAGCAATTGCAAAATGGTACGAAAACAATAGCGAAGAAGTTATGTCTCTCGCAAAGAAAATTTGGGACGTATCTGAGGTTGCTATGGAAGAGTTTGAATCCTGCAGACTTATGGCAGACTTTTTTGAAAAACAAGGCTTTAAAGTTACTACATATCACTGTTGCGACAGCACAAAAAAACCTAATACAATTGTAGCCGAATGGGGTAGCGGTAAGCCTGTTATCGGTTTTATCGGTGAATATGACTCTCTCCCCGGACTCGGTCAAAAGGTAAGTCCGTACCGTGACCCTATCGACGGTAACGGTCAAGGCTGCGGTCACAGTCTTATGTCACCCGCTTGCGGCTCGGCTGCTGCAGCTCTTAAATATGCGATGGAAGCAGAAGGATTAACAGGAACAGTCAAGTTCTTCGGTTGTCCCGCAGAGGAAACAGTCGAAGGCAAAATGCATATGGTTAGAGACGGTATTTTCGACGGTCTCGATTGCTGTCTTGCTTGGCATCCTCAAGGACACGGACTTAAAGTTCGCGAATTCATTCAGAACTCTCTTACCAATATGAAGGTTGAATTTTTCGGTACAGCAGCCCACGCGGCGGTATTCCCTGAAAAAGGAAGAAGCGCCCTCGATGCCTGCGAAATAATGAACGTAGGTGTAAACTATCTCCGTGAACACTGCGAACCTACTACAAGAATACACTATTCTTATATTTCAGCGGGCGAAAAGCCCAATATAGTTCCCGCCTATGCCGCGCTTCATTACTTCGTTCGTACAAAAGACCTGAAATCAAACTATGAAACCTTTGAACGTGTATCAAAGTGCGCACAAGGCGCGGCAATTATGACAGAAACGGACTATAAAATATCCGTTAACGCTATGGTATCCGGCTGTATACAAATATCCGACTTTAACCAATTCTTCTATGAATCTGCCGCAAAAGTTCCTCCTTTAACATACACCGAAGAGGATATGAAATTTGCACGTGAACTGTTTAAAAATATACATAACAGAGAACCCAACGAAGACGAAGAAATTATATCTACAGAGCTTATACCGCCAACCCACAACCACGTAAACGCCCCCAGCTCTACAGACGTAGGTTACGTTACACGTATGACTCCTACATCCCGTATGGTCGGTCTCGGTATGATTACAAATACTCCTATGCACTCTTGGGGCTCTGTTGCCGCTGCAGGCCACCCTATCGGCTTGAAGAGCGCAGTATATGCGGGTAAATGTCAGGCACAGTGCGGCTATGATATTTTAAAAAATCCCGAGGTTATTAAGCCTTGGAAAGAAGACCTCGAACGTCAGCTCAAAGAAGAAGGCGAAGTTAAGATTATATTCCCCGAAAGAGTGAACTGAGAGAGATTTTTTCGCGGAAACTTTTTAAAAAAAGCGGGGAACCCCCGCAGGAGCTAACTTGGTTTGTACGCTCCAATTAAGCAAGTAAAAAGCCACAGAAGCATTGAACAATACAAGTATAATCCCCCCTTCAAAAACTTCAAAATAAAAAACCTCGTATACAAGAATATTTGTATACGAGGTTTTATTATTCAGATAAAAGGTCGGCAACAGACACTCCTAAAACTTTTGATATTGCATATAATTCAACATCTGTTACGGTTCTCGAATAATCTTCTATACGCGATACCGAGCCGCGACAAACATATACGCCTTGCAATTCAAGCTTGTTCGACAACATCTGCTGACTCATTTTCGCTTTCAGTCTAAACTCCTTTACTCTGCCGCCTATTAAAT
>JAFQOB010000042.1 GCA_017395725.1 Clostridia bacterium | reverse complement strand
TAAGGGAAGAGCAATTTTCAAAAGTATAAGCTATCAAAGTTTCAAGATTCTTTGAAAGCTTTACTTTTTCCAGCGAGCTACAGTTCTTAAAAGTGGATGAACCGAGAGAGGTCAGGCTGTCGGGAAGCTCAACAGATTTGAGTGCCTTGCAATTATAAAAGGCAGATCCATCAATTCTAGTAAGGCCGTCGTTAAGTGTAATTTCCGCAAGACTTGTACAATAACTGAAAGCAGAAGAGCCTATGGATTCAACTGTGTCAGGTAAAACAAGCTTCTTTAAATTTACTGCATCAGAAAAAGCATTGTATGAGATTTTCTTTAAGCTCTTCGGCAAAACAAGTTCTTCAAGAGAAGAACAATCAGCAAAACAGAGACTTGGGATTTCGGTGGCTCCGTTGCCAAGACTGACGTTTTTGAGTTTTTTACATTCACGGAACTCGGGAAGACCTTTTACCGTATCGTCAAGAATTACTGTTTCAAGATTGTCCTGATAAGTGAAATTCGCATCGGCTATACTTGTAATTCCCTTTGAAACAATAAGAGTCTTTATTGCTTTTCTTCTTCTGTAATATTCCCAGGGGTCATAAGCAGTATAGTGAAGATCTGAAAGGCTGCCGTTTCCGCAAATGTGAAGAGTTCCGTCCTCGCTGATAGTCCAGAAAGCAGCATCATCACAAAAACCGCCGTAAATTATTTTCTTTGTAAGGTCAAATCCGCAATAGTCACATACCGTATTATTGTCTTCGTCAAAATGATTGACTCTGCTATCGGGAATGCTGCCGTATTGCCACAGTTGACATTTTTCGCACCACTTACCCTCTGTGTGACCTATTGTTCCATTACAATAGGAAGGAGTACCCGGAATTAAGACTGCATCCTCACAACCGCAGATTTCCTTAAAGCTACAGGACCATTTTTTAGCATATTTTTCTGCAGTAGAACCGGAAAAGCCGCTGATAACGGTGGAAACTCCTATATCATATGGGAAGACACAGCTCTTGTTCTGTATCCGAATTATCTGAGGAACCCAATCATAATCAAAGGCATCCTCCGAAATCGAAGTAATATCTTCGCCTAAAATCACCTCATCGTTTCTTTTTGCTCCGATTAAGTATCCGTCAACAATCAGAAGACCGTCCTTCCAGTTTTCTTCGTTTTTGTAGAAAGCGGAGTTTGAAAGAATATTATTGTTTATCTTTTTGTATCCGCCGCGAATTTCAATTTTTTCTATCCCCGGACAGAGCAAACCGTTTATTTCCTCAACAGATTCGGGAATAATAATTTCCTTTAATGCTTTATTATGGTTAAAAGCCATATCACCCATTTTCGTTACCGGATAGTTTCCCAGTTCTGAAAGAATTTCCACTTTTTCAGGATCTCCTACAGAATCAACAGCACAAACCGTTTCATATTGACTGATATAATATTCAACTCCGTCAATCACATAACTTTTGCCGGTTTCATACACCGTATCGTTCACTTCTTCGGTGATTGTTTCTTCAGTTGTTGCAGATTCCTCTGCAGGCCCTTCCGCCGTTGTTGCCTCTTTCTCAGTTACACCCACCTCAGTAAGAACGGTTGTTTCCTGTGCAAAAACATCCATAGGAAGAGATGTAAATAGCATCACAATAACCAAAACCATACTAAGTATTCTTTTCGTTCTTTTCATAGCACTCTTCTCCTTTTATTTTCTTCTATCAAAATTATATCATCCATAATAAATAATGTCCATTCCTTTCAAGGAAATTGAGAGAGTATCTTAAATTTGAAACAAATATATGCTACAATAAGTTGAACGTCTGTAGTCTCTCACAACTATAAACGGATAAGAATAACCAAAACTTACAAAAAAATAAAAAAATTGTAAGTTTTACCTTAAAAACTCCGTTTAATATTATGAACGTCTACAAAACACACTCAGGAGCAAATATATGTTACTTTTTTATACACTTCTTATGGAAGAAGATAATGACAAATTAAAGTTCGAAAAAATCTATACCTTGTATAAAAAGAAAATGTGGTATGCGGCTAACTCTGTTCTGAACGATGCTTATCTTGCCGAGGATGCAGTACACAATGCTTTTATCGGTATCGCAAAAAGCATAAAGAGGGTAGGGGAAGCAAATTCACCAAAAACCCTTTCTTATGTTGTTACAGCGTCCAAAAATGCCGCTATTGACATATTGAGGAAGAATAAAGGTGTTGCAGAAACGGATATTGACGAGCTTTATGATGTCAGCGATAAAGAAAGCAGTTCTTTTGACAGAACATTCGAAACAGAGGATTTTATTGTGAAAACTCTCGCTGCTATGCCCGCTGTTTACAGAGATGTGCTCTATCTTCTCATAGTAGAGCAGATGACCGAAAAGGAAATTGCCGAGCTTTTGGGAAGAAAGCCGGGCACAGTCCACCAACAGGTACGGCGTGGCAGAATGATTCTGAAGGAAGAACTTATGAAAGGAGCAAAGGTCAATGGAAATAAGTGACGCTATGTTAGCTTCAGCTTTGGTAAAGGTAAAAGAATACGAAGTTTCAGCTATTCCAGACAACAGTTATATAAACCATACCTTCAGCTTGGAATTTGAAACGAGTATGGATAATCTTATTTCTTCATTCAACAAGAAGGAAAAGCCCGTTTCATTTTACAGAAACGCCCTGACGAAAGCGGCAGTTATAATTATCGTTTTATGCGTCGGTGCTTTTTCACTTATGATGATAAGCCCCCAGGCAAGAGCAGACTTCAGAAATGCAGTAGTGGAGTTTTATGAAACACATATAAAATTCTATTTCATTACAAACACTGAAACGCCGACAGATTTTAGTAATTATAAAAACGTCTATGTAGAATATATACCCCAAGGTTTTCTGCTGAAAGAAAAATACGAGGAGTATGAAGCTATAGGATATAGGTATGAGAATGAAACAGAAAACCTGGTCTATGATGTCTACGTTTCTCTTAATGACGGACTTTCTATTCTTACCGACAAAGATAAGAATAATATCGAAAGAATAAGTATCTCAGGAAGAGAATCATATCTTATATCAGGTGAGAATGACGGAAAGCCATATTCAACCCTGATTTTAACCGGGAACAAAATAACCGTTACAATTTACGGTCATCTAAGCATGGAGGAAGTTATTAAGATCGGCGAATCTGTTAAGGAAAAATAGAGCTCGAAAGTACGTTGGCATAAACAATAACCCCCTGTTCATCGAACAGGGGGACTACTTTATACATCCTCTATTTTAAAAATCCATTTAAAACCTTGGGATTAAGACTTATTACTAGCTTTAGCGAGTAACAAGGTTTGCTCACTTACAAGCCTCTTCAATAGCAACTGCACAAGCAACGGTCATACCAACCATGGGGTTGTTACCTTGTCTTACGGTGCGTGAATTACCGTGTTTTAGTGTGCTTTTCTCAGTAAAACAGGGGAGTTTATGTGCGGTCGGGCGGGGGCGTGTTTTGGGGTTGTAAAGTTTTGGGAAGTTTGAATTACTTGAATCTCGATAATATCTTAAACAGCTTATTCAGAAGGGAAACAATCCATTCCAGAGCCTTTTCAAACCAGCTTTTTTCTTCTTCGTCCTTGACTTCAACCTCTGTGTCAAGAATATCACCCTCTGTTTCGTCTTCAACAATCAGATAGAATGTTGAGATACTTCCGTCGGTAATTCCGTCACAAAGCTGATTGAAGGTGATGTAAACAGGGCCTGTCTCATAGCTGTCAATAAGAACGGAAAATTCTGCATTGTTAATTGTATTTCCTTCAATGGGCTCGGAGTTATATGTTTTTTCGTTATATCTGTAGAAGGTAAAGCCTTCACCCGTAAAACTATTTACCTTGATGCTTTTTACTTCATCATATTCATTACAGAATGCTGCAATAATGTCAAAAAAGTTATACGCATCGAGAGTGAGTTTACCGTTCCATTGAAGAGTTGTATCTTCAAAATCAAAGGGTATAACGTTTATTGTGTTGCCAGATGTGGTGAAGCTATGCTGTTTGTCTGCATTTTCAAAAACTTTGATTGCATCTGCACAGCCGTTGAACGATTCCGGTGTAAATGAACTGTTACCGAAAATGAGAACATTTTCAAGAAGAGGACAGTTTACGAAAGCATCAGGTTCAATTGTAATCGAAGGTGTTCGGATTATGATTGTTGAAATGTTGCTGAATCCGGTGAAAGAGTTGGAGCCGATTGTTGTAATCTCACCGTCAATGACGATTGCAGTTGCCGTTTCAGCATATTCATCCCAGTAGTGCGAAGCTCCTGCTTCAACCGTGGGAAGAGAACCGTTGCCGTCAATTCTGACGATTCCGTTTGTTATTTCTGTGGTGATATTAGCGTATGGATCAACGGGTATAACCTCTGTTTCCTGATAAGTACAAATTGAACAAATTCTGATTTTTTCGCCTTCTTCTGTGTCGGTTGCATCCTTTGTAATTGTCCAGCCGCCAAAGTTACAGTTTTCGGTTTCTTTGTAGGTGCATTTATCATTCTGACAAAGTTTTGAATGTGTCGAGTCGTAATTGCTTGTCCATTCTCCTAAGGTGTGATCAATAATTTCTATAACTTTTGTTTCGATATGTGAATTGTCATTATTACAAATTCTGGTTGCCTCACCTTCGGAATAGCAGGTGGGAGGGGTGGTTTCCTTCCATTCACCCCAATCGTGTAACTTATTATCAGCCGGAACAGTTCTGGTGAATATAGTGTCACAAGTTACGCCGTCGTCATGACGTACACATTTGCTTTGTTCTTCACCTTCACTGAAGCAGGTGGGAGCCTTGGTCTGCACCCAATTGTTGTCGGATTCATGACCGAGAGGATCTACTGAACCACCTTCATAAGAAAGGTCACAGTAGTTGCAATCAAATGTGCTTGTGCCACCCGTGGTACAGGTTGCATCGATTGAAGTTTCGGCATAAGTATGGTCGGTACTGTTATAGTGGACACTTGCATTATAAAACTCTGTTTCATTGCTTGGCGGAAGATTTATACTATTCCACTCTTCTTCAGAACCGGCGTAGAAAATATATTTGAAATTGTCGCAAATCCAGAAGGTATTGTATTTGATATCAGTTAAACTTTTAGGAATTATGATACTTTCAAGATTTGAACAATCCCAGAATGCATAGTTACCTATAGTTTTTACACCTTCATTCAAAATGATTTTTCTGGGCCCGTCTGCCCCTACAAATGCATACTCGGGTATTGTAGAAATATTACCGGTAAATTCGACATATTCGAGATTTTTTACGCCCTGAAAAGCGTGATCGATAACTGTAGTTACCGTTTCGGGAACTTTGTATGAAGTATATGGACTATTTGGAGGATAGAATGATAAAACGGTTTTGTTCTTGTTATAAAACGCACCATATTCATCACTTGAGCAAATTTGGTTGTTTTCATCAACGGTTATGTGAGTTAACGAATCCATACTTTTAAAGGTATATTTTCCTATTTTAGTGAGACTTTCTGGTATAAAGAGCTCTGTGACTCCGATACAACCGGTAAAAGCGTATGGATAAATAGTTGTTACGTTATCAGATAAGTTTAAAACTGTAAGATTAAAACTATCTTCAAAAGCAGAATGTTCTATAGTGAGGACAGAGTCTGGCACAGTATATTCAGTTGCGATATTAGCACGAGGATATTTAAATAGAGTTGTTTTATTTTTGTCAAATAAAACACCAAATTCATCACTTGAATAATTGGAATTGTTGGGATCAACGTTTATTGCCGATATAGAACTACATCTATAGAATGCACGGTCACCTATGGTTGTTACGCTGGCAGGGATGTAAATATTTTCAATCAAATTACACTCTTGGAATGCTTGTGTGCCTATTGTTTGAAGGTTGTTTCCGAATACAAGGTTTTTAAGGTCGAGTTCACGGCAAAAAGAAAAATTGTAATCACCAATTACTTCCAGACTATTCGGGAAATTTATTGTATTAAGTTTTTCACAGCCATAAATGCCATAATTATTGATTTTTGTAAGACTTTCAGGAAGTTGAATGCTTTTTGCATTATCACAATTTCTAAAAGTGCTGGTACCTATTCCTGTTACTCCTTCCTCAATGACAATATTCATAATACTGTTATTCCCATTAAAAGGTGAATCAGATCCACTATTTATATAATCGTATATATCACCCTCGCCACTTATAACGAGCTCGCCGTCGTCATAAAGAACATAGGTGACATTGGTTCCGCAACTGCCGCTTTGTACTACGGTTTTGGTGATCTCTTCTGCCCATGTACTTAAAGGAAACATAGTAAGAAGTATGGCAACCGCGATAGTGATTGCAAACAACCGTGTAGTTTTCCTAGTTTTCATATTAATTCCTCCTAAAATTTCTATACTCCC
>JAFQOB010000041.1 GCA_017395725.1 Clostridia bacterium | reverse complement strand
TTTTAAAGGTGAAAAAACTTTTTAAAAAGAAAGCAATAATATTTGAACAAAAAAAGCCGACAACATATGCAGCATTAGCCTGCATAAAAAGGCTGAACAGTTTTGAAAATATACCGTGTGTCAGTGTATTAACAATTCCAAAACCGCAAAATTCTAAAAAATTTTTACTTATAAATGTTCTTTTTAATTTTAAAAGTAAACTGCGCATAACGTCCACCCCATTTATAAAGATTAAATGGTATAATAATTATAACAAACACTTAACAAAAAAGCAAGATTATGTTGACTTTATTGTGCATTTGGGCTAAAATTAACAAGCAGTTAAAAATTTGCCCCCTTAGTTAAATGGATATAACGGACCCCTCCTAAGGGTCAGTTGTGCGTTCGATTCGCGCAGGGGGTGCCAAAAGCCGTCTCGAAAGAGGCGGCTTTTTCTTTTGGAAAACCCGCATAAATAAAGGGTTTTTACTATCTCGGCTCTCTCTGACGAGGGAGCTGTCAGCGAAGCTGACTGAGGGAGAGATTTTTGTTTTTCGTTTTTTCTCTCCCTCCGTCTTTTGCTACGCAAAATCCACCTCCCTCGTCAGAGGGAGGCACTATTTCTTGCTAATTGCGATTAGCAGAAAATCGCTGTTTTGCTAATCACCTGCTAATTAGATTTTCAGCAAAATCTTGCTAATTTTCACAGGCGTATGTTTTATCCATAGACTTTAGGACTGAATAACCGAGAAAAATATGTTATAATAATTGTGGTAAAATTTTTCACTAAAAATTAACCAAAAGCGATTTCGTTTCACTATATAAGTGAAATCACCGGTGATGATGAAGCAAAGGAGGTGTAGAATTGGATAAGCAAGAACTTGATGCAAAGGTAGAAGAGATAGCAAAGGCTCTTTTGTCTTACTGCAGCGCCCGAACGTCGAACCATTTTGAAGCTGAAGATTTGGCTCAAGATATTGTTTTGGAGATATATAAATCCTCCAGTAATATCCGGAATGTTGATGCGGTATATGGCTTCATGTGGGCGGTTGCAGGCAATGTTTATAAACAGTGGTGTAAAAACAAAGCAAGAAGCAAAGAATGCGAGATGACGGACAATTTGCCCGATGTGGCAGAACCGTTAGCAGAAGATGATTCTACGTTGTATCTACTTCGTCGTGAATTGACGTTACTCTCTGAAAAATATCGAAAAGCTGTTGTTTTGTACTACATTGAAAACAAGTCTTGTTCGGAAATATCCAATCGCCTCTCAATCAGTGAAAGCATGGTAAAATACCTGCTTTTCAAATCACGACAAATTCTGAAAGAAGGTATGAGTATGGAACGAAACTACGGTCAACAGAGTTATAACCCTAAAGGACTTTCGCTCTTGTTTTGGGGCAATGGTGCGAATCGCTATTATCACTTGTGTGATAGCAAAATATCACAGAATATTTTATTTGCGTGCTATAACGATAAACTCAGTGCGGAGCAAATCAGTCTGGAGATTGGCGTCTCTCTCCCGTATATGGAGGATAAATTGGCGGAACTTTGCGAATATGATCTTCTGAAAAAAGACGGAAATAGGTATTACACTAACATTGTAATTTTTACAAGAGACTTTTCTAAAGAAGTAAATAACAAAACGACCCAGCTAAGAGAAAAGATTGCGGATATGCTAACTGATGCCGTTGCCAAATATGAAAAAGATGTCCGTGCGATCGGCTTTTATGGAGCTGATATGAGTGGCAATTCCTTTGCATGGCAAATGGTAAGTTTTATTCTCTATAGATCGGTAATAGAAATTCTGCAGAATAAGATTAAGGTAGTTTATCCTAAGGACAAATTTGGTACCGAATGCTTTATCTGGGGCGCTGAGACCGGCGAGCAGACCTCATGGGAATCGGAGTTTGGCTTTGGTATTTCCAATGTTGTAAACAGCGCCGGAGATTATGTGCAGTTTATGGATTTTCCTATCAATGGAGAAATGGTACATCATTACTGCTTTAATCGACAGAATGTAACTAATGTGTTCCTGGATATTGCTAAGGGCAACACTGAGCTGTTCAGTGATAATGACAAAGCTTTAGCAGCAGATATGGTTCGTAAGGGTTATGTTATTTCAAATGATGAAGGACTTTTTGTAAATGCACCGGTCTTTACAAAAGAACAGCACGATGCATTGAAAAATATTTTTGCTGACACAGCTGCTCAAATTGCAGATGAAGCTGAGAAGTTGATGGAGACGGTTACAAAGATTTTGAAGGATCATATTCCTGTACACTTGAAGAAACTTGCAAAGGATATGGCCTATCTTCGTTTGTTTGAAGATGCTATATCTGCCCCTGCTGCAATTTTGTATGACCGCAAATATTTACTGCCGTATAATGGAAACGGTATTCTTCCAACAACTTATGTTATTCTCAAATAACAACAACCAGTAAAACACAAAAAGCAATTGGCAAAAAAATAAGGGGAGCAGACACGTTTACCCTAATTCAATCGTTCTTGCTAATTGCCTGCTAATCAAACAAGTGAAGACAGCATAAAATTAGCGGTAACGGCGTAACACAAGATAACAACTTAACATTAAAAATCCCCTGACAACAGGGGATTTTTAGGTATCACAAGGGATGCTTTTTGTATTTTCCTCGGTATCTCCTAAGGGTCAGTTGTGCGTTCGATTCGCGCAGGGGGCGCCAAAAGCCGTCTCAAAAGAGGCGGCTTTAATTATATACAAAACCACTTGACCAAACTCGGTCAAGTGGTTTTTCTTTTAAAGTGAATTCTCTTTTGTAAATTTAATAAGCTCGTCAACGGTGGTAAATGCAAGACCAACTACGGTATCTGCCGCACCATAATAGATTGCAATTCTGCCTGTGTCCTTGTCGCAAAGAGTAGATACGGGGAATACAACGTTGTCTACGTCGCCTACACGTTCGTAAAGTTCTC
>JAFQOB010000040.1 GCA_017395725.1 Clostridia bacterium | reverse complement strand
GAAAAGTCCAAGGGTACTAAGGTATTCGCTCTCGGCGGTAAGATCAACAACGTTGGTCTCGTTGAAATTCCTATGGGTACAACTCTTCGCGAACTTATTTATGATATCGGTGGCGGTATTCCCGACGGTAAGAAGTTCAAGGCTATCCAGACAGGTGGTCCTTCCGGTGGTTGTTTGACAGAAAAAGACCTCGATTCCGCTATTGACTTTGATACACTCGTTGCTAAGGGATCTATGATGGGTTCCGGTGGTGCTATCGTTCTGGACGAAGACAACTGTATGGTTGACGTTGCTAAGTTCTATATGGAATTTATCTGCGACGAATCTTGCGGTAAGTGCTCTCCCTGCCGTATCGGTACAAAGCGTTTGCTTGAGCTCCTTAACAAGATTACCGACGGTAAGGCGACTATGAAGGATCTTGATGAACTCGAAGAACTCAGCGAAACCATTAAGACAGGTTCTCTCTGTGCTCTCGGTCAGACAGCGGCTAACCCCGTTCTCTCTACTCTCCGTTCCTTCAGAGATGAATACATTGCTCACGTTGTTGATAAGAAGTGTCCCGCAAAAGTATGTAAGAATCTTATGGAATACGTTATCGATAAGGATAAGTGTATCGGTTGCGGACTTTGTGAAAGACAGTGTCCCGTTAACGCTATTCAGAAGACTGATTACGTTGCACCCGGACACAAGTTGCCCTCAAGAACTATTGATACCGCTAAGTGCATTAAGTGCGGTATGTGCGTAGCTTCTTGTAAGTTCAAGGCTATTGAAAAGAAATAATAAGGGGGAAATGAAAGATGGCATTGATTAATATTTTTATTGAAGGCGTTTCCTACCAGGTTGAAGCAGGAACGACCGTACTCGAAGCTGCAAAGACATGCGGCTACGATATCCCCACTCTCTGTGCTTACAATCACGGTGAATGCTCCAAGGGCTCTTGCCGTGTATGTCTTGTAGAAGTTCAGGAAGGAAGAAGAAACGATCAGGGCGAAGTTATGTACGGACCCCAGAGACTCGTTGCTTCTTGCGTATACCCCATTACACCTGATATGAAGATTATAATTTCTTCTCCTAAGGCTGTAAAGGCAAGAAGAGCATCTGTTGAACTTTTGCTCTCTAACCACTCTATGAAGTGTCAGCAGTGCGATAAGAACGAATACTGCGAGCTTCTTTATGCTGCTAAAGTTACAGGTGCAAGAGAAGATATGTTCAAGGGTTCTCAGACTCCTGTTACAATCGACCAGCTCACACCTTCCATTATCAGAGATACATCTAAGTGCGTTCTCTGCGGACGTTGCGTTGAAAGATGTAAAAATGCTCACGGTAAGGGCGTTCTCGGTTTCGAAAAGAGAGGCTTCAACACTATCGTTGCTCCCGCTGAAAACCGTTCTTTCGCTAACTCTCCCTGTATCCTCTGCGGTCAGTGCGTAAGCGTATGTCCTACAGGTGCATTGATGGAAAAGAGCGAAATTGCTTTGGTTGACAAGGCTATGGCTGAAGGTAAGTACGTTGTTGTTCAGACTGCTCCCGCAGTTAGAGCTGCTCTTGGTGAAGAGTTCGGTATGAAGGTTGGTACCGCTTGCACAGGTAAGATGGTTGCTGCCCTCAAGAGACTCGGATTTAAGAAGGTATTTGATACAAACTACGCTGCAGACCTTACAATTATGGAAGAAGCTACAGAGCTTCTCGGCAGAATTAAGAACGGCGGTCAGCTTCCTATGATCACATCTTGTTCTCCCGGTTGGATTAACTATGCAGAGATTAACTACGGTGATCTTCTCGGACACCTTTCTTCCTGCAAGTCTCCTCACGAAATGTTCGGTGCAATTCTTAAGAGCTACTATGCAGAAGCTAACGGCATTGATCCTAAGGATATGTTTGTTGTTTCCATTATGCCTTGTACAGCTAAGAAGGGCGAAAAGGAAAGAGATCAGCTTGTTACAAACGGTCTTAAGGATGTAGATGCTGTTCTTACAACAAGAGAACTTGCAAAGCTTATTAAGCGTTCGGGTATCAACTTCAACAAGCTTCCCGATGAAGAGTTTGATAATGATGTTGTAGGCGATTACACAGGTGCAGGCGTTATCTTCGGTGTTACCGGCGGTGTTATGGAAGCGGCTCTCAGAACTGCATTCTACGTACTTACCGGTAAAGAACACGAGGCTGTTAAGTTTGAAGCTGTTCGTGGATTTGACGGCATTAAAGAGGCTTCACTTGAACTTAACGGAACAACTATTTGGGTTGCTGTTGCTCACGGTATGAAGAATGCAAAGGTTCTTCTTGATGATATCAGAGCAGGCAAGAGCAAGTATGCGTTTATTGAAATTATGGGTTGTCCCGGCGGTTGTATCGCTGGTGGTGGTCAGCCTTACATTAAGCCTCAGTTCCTTCCTAACGAAGATGCTGATATCGTTGACACATACAAGGAAAAACGCGCTAAGGCACTTTACTCCGAGGATGAAAGACAGACTCTCAGACAGAGCCATAACAATCCTCAGATTAAGGCACTTTACGAAAAGTTCCTTGGCGAACCCAATTCTCACAAGGCTCACGAATTGCTCCATACAACTTATGCAGCAAGAGAAGCTTTTAAAGACTGAGAAAGCGTTTAGCTTATAATAAAATTAGCGAGCCCAAAAGCAATTTGCGGCTCGCTTAATTTTGTTAGCAATATGTTACAAAAAGGAGAACAATATATGAAAATTGCTACAATTGAAATGGAAAACGGCGGTAAGATGACGTTGGAGCTTTATCCTGAAAAGGCGCCTATTACCGTTAAGAATTTTGAAAAATTGGCCAATAAAGGCTTTTATAACGGACTGATATTTCACAGAGTAATTCGTGGATTTATGATTCAGGGCGGCGACCCCGAAGGCACCGGAATGGGCGGTCCCGGATATAGCATAACAGGCGAATTTGCGGCTAATGGCGTGAAAAATGACCTCAAGCACACACGTGGGGTAATATCTATGGCAAGGTCTATGAACCCTAATTCTGCGGGCTCACAGTTCTTTATTATGCACGAAGATGCCCCTCACCTTGACGGTCAGTATGCGGCATTCGGCAAGATGACCGACGGCTTTGAAACTCTTGATGAAATTGCGACAACCAAGACCGGCTACGCCGACAGACCTATGTTCGATATGGTCATTAAGTCTGTAAAGGTTGAAGGCTGAAAAAAGTTTGAATAACGGAAAAAAGGAGTCGAAAGACTCCTTTTTAGGGTGTTTTTGTGGTTTTTTAGTTAAAAAATATAGGTGAATTGTGTAAATTCACAAAAATTTAAATATTTGTGAAAATATTACAATTAGAACGGGCGTTTTGATGGGTGTTTATGTGTATTTTGTTAAAACAAAAATATATTTACACTTGACATTTATCGGTATTATATGATATAATACAAATTAGTGTAAATATACACTACCATCATGCGCATATTTTGTGATATGGTGTTTTAAGAAGGCTATGGATGAGGTTGATTGATTCGTCTTATTAATGAGTTGAAAATACTTTCTTGTAGTTTGTTTTATATGTAAAAATGAGAATTCTGTAGGCTTTTTGGCGTTTGAATCTAAGCGGGTTCGAAGTATGTAATGGCTACAGAATCCGATTTACGGCAGTTT
>JAFQOB010000039.1 GCA_017395725.1 Clostridia bacterium | reverse complement strand
CCTCGACACCTTCTCCCACCGGAGAAGGTCTTTGTTTGTACAAACTTAAATAAGTTTGTTATATGAGAATAGGTCAAGTTTTTAACTTTAGGTGCAAGTCAAAAACATTGTACCTTCTCCGGTGGGAGAAGGTGTCGTACCGCAAGTATATTTTTATCTCTTTTTTTCTTTATGCGGTGCGACGGATGAGGTCGTAAATATTAAACAATTCTACTTTCTATTGTTTATTATGCAATCGGCAGTTTATTTAATAGTTTTAACCAATAAAATTGGGGTAAGCTTAGACTTCAGTCCATTTCTAATTTTAATCATCTCTTGAGCATTTTTCCGCGTCTATAGCAATTACAAGCATCAAAGCATACACTGCCTCTTCGGGATTTAAAACGTCAATCGTATAAGTATCCGTCCAATTAAACAATTCCTTCGATACGGCAGCCACACTTTTACCGTTTCTATCAACTATACTGTAATCCCACTCAAACAAGTTGCCTTCCACGTGCCAACCGTTAAAATCAATATTATATACGGGTTTAAAAAATGTAAATTCCCTTTTTATACTGCCAAGATATTTGTCTCCTACATATATTTCAAACGCAGGAAGAAACGTAAATATCTTCTGCTTTACGGTTCCTACCTCCACACCCGAGGAATCAAATATCTTCAGGCAGTGTCCCCAGGAAAGCTGACCCTTTACTGTATAAAGTGTAGTTCCCGATTCATTATATACGTCATAGCTGTCAAACCATGAAAACATTCTTTGCTTAAATAACATTTTCATATTATATCATTGTCCTTTCTTCCTACTTAAAACGTTCATAGCTATATATACCCCAATAAGCACTACCGTTGCGCAAACAAGCACGGTATACATTTGACCGAGTTTAACCTGATTATCAAAGAAATACAAATTGCAGTCAATAGCGTCTTTCATTTGCGTTATCACAAAATCGGGTACGCCCTCTTCTTTCATCTCGGCAAATACTCCCCTCAACGAAACGTTTCTTATAATAGACGTGCCGTAAGTTCCGGGCAAAAACGATATAACCTTTTGCAAAGCTTCGGGGAACTGTGATATAGGCATATACGCACCGCAGATAAAACCGTAGCCCGAGCTTATTATTGAACCTACTGCCGATATCTGTCCTTGCGACGACAGAAAGAAGTTTATTATACTTGACAAAGCCGTGCCGAACAACACAAGCAAAAATACGTCAAGTAAAAGCACTACAATGTCGATTATCGACAAATACCAACCGGTTACACCAACGTATACAAGGCAAACTGCCGTCGCGGTGTAGCATATTAAAAGGGTGGATATGAGAGTCGAAAAATAATAGCTCAACGAAAGGTCTGTTTTCTTCACCGGAGATACGGTAAAATCTTTTATACTGCCGTTTGCCTTATCCTGTACCATAAGCATATTCGAGCAAAAGGCAACCGTTACACACGAAACTGCAAGTATTGAAGAAATAAGCTGTCCTCCAACTGCTCCGTTCAGCAGCTTTTCGGCAAGCTCTACCCCTTCGGGCAGTCCCATTAAAAAGCTGTCTCTGTACACCTTTCCTAAAAAAGTCGCATAAAGCACCAAAAGAATACAGGGTGTTATCAGCGACGTAAAAAACATACCCTTATCTTTAAAAAACAACTTTGTATTTCGTTTTATCAGAGAAAACAAGACATTCATTTTTCATTTCCTCCTT
>JAFQOB010000006.1 GCA_017395725.1 Clostridia bacterium | reverse complement strand
CTACCGCTACTCTTACCCTACTTAGCGAAAGACCGCCTATGGAAAAAACGGAAGAGTCTATGAAGCTTTTTAACGATATGCTTAAAGTAACACAAAAGTACGGACTCGGAAGTCTCACTCCCGTTGAATCGGGCGGCGGCTCCGACAGCTGTTATACACAGGCAGCCGGAATACCCTCAATTTGCGGTATGGGTGCATCGGGCGAATTCTGTCACACCCCCAAAGAATATGTTTTAAAGGAATCTATTCCTCTTCGTGCAAAAATTATTTCTGCATTTTTGTGTGAACAATAAATAAAAAAATGAAAGGTTATTGACCTATGAAAATGAAATTTACAGCCGCAGGCGATATGCTTGTTCAAAGACGAATCCCCCACGACAGCGAAGGCTTTGCTGAAGTTGCAGCTCAAATACAAAGAGGCGACGCGCGTTTTCTTAACCTTGAAACCACTCTCCATAACGGTGAACACGCGGCAAATCAATTTTCGGGCGGAAGCTATCTCAGAGCCGACCCAAAAACTCTTGAAGACGTAAAAGCTTACGGCTTTAACCTTCTTTCCTTTGCAAACAATCACGCTATGGACTTTGGACACGGCGGTTTGCTTGATACAAAGAAATATATTGACCAAGCAGGATTTCCCAATACCGGCGCCGGTTCAAACCTCGATGAAGCCTCTGCTCCCGCATATCTTGATACGAAAAACGGCAGAGCCGCACTCATCTCGGTTGTATCTACAATAAATAACGACGCGGCAATTGCAGGCAGACAGTCAAGAAGATACGTCGGCCGTCCCGGTGTTAACGCCCTCCGCGTTTCTTCTCATATTCAGGTGCCCGAAGAACAGTTTAAGATGATTCAGGAAATAAGCAAAGTAAGCAAGATAAACGCACAACGCGATATCGAAAGAGCCGAGGGCTATTTTACTCCCCTCGCAGACGGTGTTGCGGCTTTGGGAAGCCTTGAATTTAAATTAGGTGACGAAACGAAATACGTTACCCACCCGCACCCTGAAGATATGGCAAGGGTGGAAAAGGCAATATACGAAGCTCAGATGATGGCAGATTATATTATTATTTCCGTTCACTCTCACGAAATTTCGGGCGATAAAAAAGAAAACCCATCGGATTTTCTCGTCGAGTTTGCACATAAGTGCATAGATGCGGGCGCCCACGCTGTTATAGGTCACGGTCCACACCTTTTGAGACCTGTTGAAATATACAAAGGTCAGCCTATTTTCTATTCGCTCGGCGACTTCGTTATACACAACGAATGTATCCCCTACGCTCCCGAGGAAATGTTTGCGGAAAAGGGTATGACCTCTGATTCTACTATGCGTGAATTTTTCTGCAACCGTTCAAAGAACTATACACGCGGTCTTATGAGAGATCACCGTATGCTCGAAGCGGTTATTCCCTATTTTGAAATGGAAGACGGAAAATTAACCTCCCTTGAGCTTATGCCTATCGAGCTTAATTTCGATAAAAAGGTATGGCAGTCAGGAAATCCCCGCTTCTCCAATAAGCACGGCATTATTGAGAGATTGGCGGAAATGTCGGCTCCCTACGGAACAGAAATAACTGTTGACGAACGGGGCTTCGGTATAGTAAAATTATAAATAATATATTACTCGATAAAGAGGTAAAACGTTATGAAAAATTCTGTTATTCTTCCATCAGCTATTCAGATATGCGTTGACGACGTGGGTTGGTTTACCGGTGCAGACTCAAGATATGCAAGCAGACCGTCACGCACAGGTATGACAAGAAACCACGTGCCCGAAGATTATATAGCGCTTAATGAAGTTGGTAAGGCTATCGGCCAAAAGATTACTTGCCCTCTCGTTATCGGTGAATGGGATAAAAATAATATTCTTCGCGGCGAGATAGGCCCTACCTACCAGCCTAAGACATGGGACAGAGCATCTACTCTTGATATGAAGCTTGCAGAAAAATGCTTTGAAGCGGCTGAAAGCTCCGAATATATAGAATACGCATATCACGGCGTTCTTCACGGAAACTATGACGAAAAAGGCAGACAGATTACCGAGCAGGAATGTTTTTATTACAAGAATCCCGGCGACAAGCTGCTTTCAATACTGTCCGAAGATGAAATTGCCCACCGCTTTGAATTGTTCTTTAAGATATATGATTCCTGGGGCTTCAAAAAGAAGATTCAAACACATGCCGCCCCTAACTCTATGCCGGCCAATATTTCTGCAGAAGAAGCACGTCCTTTGGTAAACGTACTCAAAAAACACGGTATTAACTATTGGGTAAACGGCTGGAGAAGATTTACAGGTATGCAAGAAACCGGTCATACGGAATTTATTGACGATATTTTGTATATGGAAAAAGGTACAAGAAACCATATTCCCTGGAATGCTTGCGACGTAGACCCCCTTCTCACCGCTGACTGCGCTGAAGAAGGCGATGAAAAGATTGGAATTATTTTCAATTCTCATTGGCCCAACTATCTCCGTTACCATAAAGAATACAACCTTGAAAGAGTTGAAAACTGGAAGAAGTTCTTTGAAAGACAGAACGAGATATTCGGGCTTATGACATCTAAAGATATTGCTTTTGCAGGTAACCAGTGTGTTTACCGTAACTACAGCACTGTTGAAACCGAAAAGAACGTTATTAAGATTGACGTTACAAAGGCGGCAACTATTTCTCCCAAGCATACTTTTGGTGAATTTTACGTTAGCTTAAAGAACAACCTTGTTCCCAAGGAAGTTAAAGGCGGCTCAATCGAAGTCTACACCACACATAAGGACTTCAAGACGTATAAAGTTAAGCATACCGAAAATATTGTTGAGATAACCGTGTACTAAACCACATTTTAAAACAATCGTATAACTAAATCCCCTTGTAAAAAATCGTGCATTTTTTTCATCGATTTTACAGGGGGATTTTTATTTTACTAAATATACTATTATTTTTTTATTCAGTTTTTTCGTATACT
The DNA here is from genome assembly GCA_017395725.1 of Clostridia bacterium. Next base: position 1,459 of record JAFQOB010000006.1, on the reverse strand, counting down.
CTATCATCATCTTTGTTCCCTTACTTTTTCCATTCCAAAAGCAAATTACAAGATCGGCTGCTTCTGCCATTTTTCTATTTCTAACAATTCCTGCTGCTTTTCCGTATTTGCTCCATTCGGGAATTACTCGCTCTACTGTATACCCTTTTTCTTTAGCATACCTCTCACCAAGCATATCTGCCCCCCGACAGCCACCGGACAAAATAACAACTTTATCCACATCTGTTTTTTGAATACATTTTTCTATATAGCTTTTAGCCTCATCATAATTATCATAATCCCTGCTGCCCGACACTACAATCTTCATTATATCACCGCCTCGTATATACTTATATAAGTATATACTCAATCAAGTAAATTGTCAAACACATATATCTCTAATAAAATATATTTTGAGGTGTATAATAAAACTATGATTAAATTAACGCTTGATAAAGCTTTGGAAAAACGCAAAACTACCAGATATGAGTTATCCAAACGCACAGGAATACAATACCAAATCATTGATAACTACTATAAAAACAAAGTAAAAAGATATGATAGCTATGTAATTGATAGAATTTGCGATGTTCTTAATTGCGATATAAATGATATTATTGAATACAAAAAATAGAATGGTGTGTTTTATAGATGCACCATTTTTATTATTAATCTTCCCATTTCACAAAAGATTGTTTTATGGATAAAACAATTTTATTTTTATGTGTTTTTATTGACATAAATTTTTATTACAATTATCATAAGTATAGATTTCTTTTTAGAACAAGGAGACTTTATAATATGAACGAACAGGCATTACGCGAAAAAGTTGTAGCTTATATGAAAAAGATGGCGGGAATCGAATGGACCCCCGAAAAGACTTTTATTTCTTTTAATCCGGGTAACATCGGAACAAAAATGTTCTCTATTTTCCGCGAAGGTACTACCTACTACGGTCTGCCTTATATTAACTTTAATATGGCTGAGGCAGAAACGTTTGAAAAATGGCGCCACGATAGCTACATTCCATTTTCAGGTACGGAAGAGCAGCTTAACGGTATCGACAGAACCGCTGACCTTATTGCTTTAGGCGGTGAAATGCTTGAATCTGCAATAAAGAACGCTTTCACTTTCCCCGGAAGCGACTGTGTTTCCTCGGTGCTTATGGCTTGGAACACCGTAATCAATAATTCTCGCCCTGAAGTACAGAAAATGCAGACTGTATCAAGCACTATCCCCGGAAAAGATACCGGTATCGTAGCCGTAGGCGAATATAACTATACAGAAACCTTTGACGATAATACTGATGAAATGACAAAGAATAACGGCCCTCAGGTTATGGCAAAGGCTTACGCTCAGCTCAAACCCGCAGATGCAGTTACCTATATAAGAAAAAACAACGGTAATGCCCGTCATATCCGTCTCGTTATTGAGCTTCCCACGTTGAATATACAAAAGACGAAAACGGAAACGAAATATT
>JAFQOB010000038.1 GCA_017395725.1 Clostridia bacterium | reverse complement strand
TGATGATTATGATTTTTATTATTGTGACGAGGGCGGAGATTGGGGAGAGCCGGTTACAAAAATGCTTGCGGAGCAAACGTGGTGGGGACACCTTCTCAAGAATACTGACGCTAAACTTATACGTAATGATAGTTGGTCGGGTTCTGCAATAGGATACACGGGTTATGCCGGAGATTGCTCGGAGACGTCTTCTTTTATTTGCAGATATCATAAATTATTGGAGTCGGGATTTTTCAAAGAAAATGCTATTGATACAATATTGGTTTTTGGTGGAACGAATGATAGCTGGTGCGGTGCGCCTTTAGGTGAAGAAATGTATTCCGATTGGCAAAAAGAAGATCTTTTTTCTGCACTACCTGCTATTTGCTATTTTATGACTAAACTGAAGCAAAACCATCCCGATGCGAGATTGGTGTTTATAGCAAATTGCGATATAAAAACAGAAATAGTTCAGTGTATAAGAAACGCTTCAAAGCGTTTGGGGGTGGAGTTTGTGGAGCTTAAAGGTATTGATAAACTTACAAGACATCCTACGATTCTTGGTATGCAGCAGATATATGAGCAGATAATGGAGCAGATACGATAACTTATAAAGATTTTTATCAAAAACACCTTATGATAAATAAAAAATGGACACATCATAGGATAAAAACCTAAAATGATGTGTTCTTGTTTTTGTTTGCAAGCAGTTCGAGTTTTAATAATCGTTTCTGAATTCGGAGGGGGACATACCGCAGTGCTTTTTGAATATTCGGCTGAAATAGTTTTGATCATCAAGGCCGACGGCGGAGCCGATTTCAAGTATAGACATATCGCTGTCAAGTAACAGTTCTTTTGCATTTTCCATACGAACGTTCATAATATATTGTTTTGGGCTTTTTCCGAATAATTCAGTGAAGAGGTGAGAAAAACGGCTTTCGCTTAGATTACATTTTGTTGCAAGTTCTTTTAGGGTCAATTTCTCTGAAAAATTATTGTGTATGTATTCGCAAATTATATCAAAGCGTTTGTTCGTGTCACTGCCGCCGGATAGCATATATGCGTTTTTTCTACCGATGACCGAGATGATTTCAAGAAGTATGCCGTTCATACGTTGGGGGGAAAACTTTAGTTTCTGCTTATATTCGCTGATAAGCGTATCAAAAAGTCCCTCTAAGGTATGGCTTTTTCCGATATAGAAGATATTGTTTTTATCAAGTGCCGTATCGTGCATCAGTTGTTGGCATTCGGTACCGGTAAAATGTATGTAGTATGATATAGAACCATCCTCGGAACAAAAGCTGTATTCTTGTGGTTGAACGGGGAGGTAAACGATTACGGAGCCTTTTGGGGCTTCTGTTGTTTCGCCATTTAACGTCACGAAGCATCTGCCCTCGGCTATATATAATATGTGATAGTCTTTTCTGCCATAGGGTCTGTAGCTTCCACGCCTTTTGGTGAATAAGTGCTGTCTTCCGCAAGCATTTACCGAGATATAATCATTTGATACTCTTTCCGAAGTGTTATTTATCATAGATATGCCCCCTTTGTAATGAGTATACACTTTTTGATATAGTATGTCAATAGCAGAAAAGTCCAAATAGTCAGCGAAAAAAACTATATTAATTCTTGTTTTTTGGTGGTATTATAGGAACATAACAAACAGACGTGTTGTCTGTGGTTTAGCAAAAAAGTGAAGTTTATTGGAAAGAAGGATGTTTGTATGTTAAAGCTTGGTGTAATAGGCTGCGGTGCCAGAATGACAGGCGTTGTGAAAAAGATATTGGATGCGGGAGATGTTGCTCTTACCTGCGTTTGCGATACTGATATTGAAAGAGTAAAGAAAGTTAATCTTAATGAGGAAAGGTTTTCATCTGTCAAATACTATTCGGATGCTGAAGAGATGTTGAAAAACGAGAAGCTTGATGGCGTATGTATAGGAACCAGATGCTCTACCCATACAGATTATGCACTTTTGGTCGCAAAGTATGGATTGCCTATGTTTTTGGAAAAGCCTGTTTGTACTACTTATGAGGATCTGGAGAGACTGAAAACAATAGATTTTATGGACAAAAAGACTGTTGTTTCTTTTCCGCTTCGAAATACTAAACTTGTTAATTTCGTGAAAGAGTTAGTTGACAGCGGAAAAATCGGAAAGATCGAACATATACAAGCATATAACAACGTTACTTATGCCAGAGGATATTATCATAAGTGGTATAGAGATGAGAATGAGACGGGGGGACTGTTTTTGCAAAAGGCGACCCACGATCTTGACTATATAAACCATATTTTGAATGGACAGAGGCCGGTAAGACTGTGTGCAATGAAATCGAAACAGATATTCAAGGGAGATAAGCCGGCAGGGTTAAAGTGTGCAGACTGTCCCGAAGCAGCAGACTGTCCGGAAAGCCCCGCAAACGTATATAAGGCGGGAGATACGAGACCTAAAGGTGAGTATTGCTGTTTTGCAGTGGATACGGGTAACGAGGACAGCGGAAGCGTTATAATCGAATACGAAAGCGGAATGCACGTTGTTTATTCACAGGATTTTATTGTGCGAAACGGTGCATCTAAGAGGGGTGCAAGGCTTATTGGATATAAGGGAACACTGGAGTTTGACTGGTATAAAGATACAGTAACGGTGTACCGCCATGATGCCGATGTTATTGAGACCCACAAGCTTGGGAAGACAGAAGGCGCTCACTTTGGCGGTGATGTCGCTTTGGCGGACAATTTCGTAAAGGTTATGGAGGGAAAAGCAACTTCCATCGCTCCACTTTCCGAAGGGATAAGCAGTGCGGCTCTTTGTTTGGCGGCGAAAAGATCGGCGGAAGAGCATATTTTTATTGAGCTGTAAATAATTACAAAAAATCTTTTTGTTGCTGTGATTTTCAGTTTTTTCATAGTGAAACACCTCGTAATAATAAGATAATATGCCCCCCAAAAGTATCTAACATTTTGGGGGGCATATCACGATTAAAGCAGATCTTTTTTTGATTGATTCTTGAAATCCGCAATATTATGTGCTACAATGTATAAGAGATTAGCCTATTTTAAAAGGAGTGGTTTTATGAAAAGAATGTTGTTTTGTTTACTCGTACTTGTACTTGTTATTGCTTTTGCATCGTGTGGGGAGAATACCGGTGACGGTAATGAAGTAAAGGAGACTCACTCTGAAACAGAAACAACAGCTCCCGAAAAGACAGAGGAAGAGGGACCTATTTGCGGAATAAACGTAGAGGATTATTATAAGGTAGTTCAGTTTGATCTGCCCAAAGGTTCTTTCAGAGATGCTGTTGTTGAGCATATGAGAGAGCAGGCATCAATAGAGTGGGTGTGTTCGGAAACCTTTGGAATAACCGAAGACTTTAATAGCTGGGGGATTCACCTTGAATTTAAAAAAGGACAGAAATACGTAGGTATTCCTTATGCTGATACAAAGGTAAGTGCCGAGCAGTTCAGACAGGCTTTAGTTGACGGAAAGTATACCAGCCGTTCCAATAAGTGGAAAGACGTTTATGGAGTTCAATGTGTTTCTTCTATATACAACGCTATTCAGCAAGTAGACCCAACTGTTTACGGAACTACGTATAATATGACGCCTGGGTTGGTTTCTTTTCCGTTCAGAGGTATTATATGCGGACAATACGAGATACCCAAGGCGCTGAGGAAGACCCAAGAGATAATTGATGCAAATAATGCCGACGTAATATGTGAAGCTTATGCACAGCTCAAAAAGGGAGACGTTATCATAATGCAGGACCTTGACAGAGGGGCTGCACATACCCGTTTGGTTGTGGAAGATGCTGTTGTTGCGAAGAATGCAGCAGGTAAAATAAACAAGGGAAGAAGCTATGTGCAGACTGTTGAGCAGACGAATTCTTTTGATGCACAGCGTACAGACGGTGTAAAAACTACGTGGTACGTGGATCATAAATATACCTTTGATAACCTTGTTCAGACCAATTACGTACCTGTAACATTTGAAATATACAATAAAGAAAGGTCTCAGTGCGAAATTCCTTACTTGCTTCTTGACGAAGAGATTACCGCGAAGCAGGTTGAAAAAGGTGTTATGGGAAGCAATGTTGAGTCAAATTTCCCCATAAGATACGTTTATCTTGACGTGTACAGCAAGGACGGACAGCTTGTAAAGAGGGAAAAGAAATATGATATGGCGGACAAATTTAAGGTTGTTCTTCGCAATCCTTCGGCCGCTCTTGTTTCAAATCTCGAAAAAGGAGAGTATACATTTGTTTTGACCGCAGGTATTGCAAGAGGAAGTGCAGAGCTTGCAAGAGTAGATTTTACAATACAATAAAAAGTAAACGTAAAATTCTATATAAAAAAAGCTAAGTTTATTAAGCACCTTAAAAATAATAAAAATATTGGACACATCATAAGGAAAAAAATCAAAATGATGTGTCCTTTTTTATTTGCAGGTGGATTAAGTTTTCTTCAAAACAGGAAAAAGAAAAAGGGTTTGCACCGACATTAATAATCGGAACAAACCCATTATTTCAAGGTTTCTTTGCTTATTATTTTTCCTTAAATGATGCGGGAGGGGAACCCCCTCCCCTACAAGCATCTAATAAAGTTCGCACAAACCAAGCGAGGTAAAGTTCTTTGCCTACTTTCTTTCAAGAAAGTAGGTTTTTTCTTAAAAGGAAGTAGGTTAAAATTTTACTTACTTGCGTCGCTTGATTGTATTCTTATGCCTCAAGCTTCTTCAATGCGGATTCAAGCGTTTGTTTGCTTTCAAGCACGATTCCGCCTACCTCAAGAACGACAAGGTTGTCATATCCGTAATTCTCAAGCGAACGGCAGACCTCGACCAAATCAACCAAGCCGTCATTGCATACCAATGAATGATGCATTTTTCCGCCGGCTGAATTCTGGCTCAAATGAACGTTGTAGAGGGGCAATTTGAGCTCATCAAGGTTAGGTAAGCCTATATTGTGGGATGAATAATGCGCAAAATCTATAGTTGCACCAAAATAGGGGTTGTTTTCGGTGAGATGTGCAAAGCGATTGAGATCATCTACGGTGAAAACAAGCTCATAGGGACGTTTCTCCATGTTTTCAATTCCGACTCGTACCTTTTTCTCTTTTGCATATTGTGCGATATCGGTAACGATAGCCATCAACGTTTCCCAATGCTCGTTGGGGTCTTCTTCATTGGTTGTAAGTCTTCCGGGATGGAAGGTGACGGTGCCGAGACCGTGTCTTGCCGAAAGGTCAATTGAGTGCTTCAAATTTGCAATCGAGGATGCACGGCGGTCAAGATCAGAGGATGATATGTTGTTAACTCCGTAGGGGGCGTGCAAAGAGAGTGTCAACCCGCGTGATACTGCATAAGCGAGGATATCATTCTGCAAGCTTTCATCATCGGGGAGGTTGCTTACCGCAATTTCCATATATGAAAAACCGAGCTCTAATGCCTCATCTATCCAATTTTTGTCTCCGTTTTTAAATTTACCGCGATCGGTACATGCTATTTTCATTTATACTCACCTTTTTATAATACTTATGTTGTTATGATTTTATGCTGATTGTATCACAAAGAAATCCGGAAGTCAACAGCAATTGCTTGACAAAAACGTTGCAGCCATTCAGAGTCCGGTGTTTTGTGAGGGGGTGTTCGTGTTTTTGTAAATGGAATTATCCGCTTTATACCGTAAATTCAAAATGCTCAAGGTCAACGCCGCCTCGTGCAATCGCAATTCGATAATTATATGTATAAGTGCCCTTTCCCAAAGAGGCAAGATCAAGATCATTATTCATATCGCATAGGTCAAGCCCATAGACATTCGTGAAATTGTTTTTCAAAGATGATCTGACAAGCTTTCCGTCTGCATCTTTAATTGTTGCATAGGCATAGTTCAAGGGGAAAGTGGACGTTATTTTGCCATTGAGCCCGTTCTTTATCGTATCGGGAGTATTTTTATCTTCAAGGATAATATATGCATCCTTTGCTTCCTCGCCGTTTGTGTAGATTTCAAGAGTAATGGGCATAAAGTGTTTTTCGTAAAGTTTTTCAAAGGTGTATTTTCTGCCTACAAACCAAGTTGTGTTAATGTCTACGGTTTTGTCCCATGCATTAGTTTGCTCGATTACAGCAATAGTGCTTTTTTCCCCGTCAATAGTGCCGTTTTCGTTATAGATGACCTCGGCATCGGAGTATACCATTCTGACGTGTCCTGCCCCTGGTTTGCAGTAGTACAGAATGTCTGCAGACTTCAACATTCCGTAAGCTTCAAAAATTTTTGTTTTTGCGTTGAAATCCCAGATATTGAATGATGAATAATTGTCTCCGTATTGTTCAAAGGGGATTTTTATGTCATTGGGGAACTTAAAAATTCCGGGATACCATTTTTGAGGTTTTGTTCCGCCGATACCGCCGTTGCTTATAAGCTGCTGCAGAGCCATTGAAATAGAAGATGAGCAATGGTTTCCTACGATTTCATCAAAATAAAAAACATCGTTATTGTCGAAAACACCGTTGTCAACAAATTGCTCGAACTGATCAAGTGTGGCTTTCATTCCGGAGTAGGATACGCCGTAATAGGTTTTGCCTTTTTCATAGGTAAGATCTACATTTGAGCGTTCACCTTTTTTTCTTATGGTAAATGTCTGCTTTGGGGTCCATTTAACCTGAGACATTTTTATCATATAATCGAGGACGATCTGTCTGTAATCCCCCTGAGGAGCGGGAATTTTTGCGATTTTACAGTTGTCAATAACTATAGAAGTATTCATAGGAGTGACCTCTTTTTTTATGATTTGTATTTTATATGTTTCATTTGAATTATAGCACGAATATGGTTAATTGTAAACTATTAATTTTAGTTCTTCATCTGTAGTGATTTATAGCCCCTTGTCTTATATTTCTTTACCGACAGTATTCAAGATACATATTGCAGCCTTCCTCAAATGTAATTAATAAAAATACGGACACATCATTGAAGAAAACTTCAAAATGATGTGTCCGATTTTTTTATTGAATTTTGTGCGATAAGATTTTTACAAAGTTATAAAACTTTGAAAAAGTGCTTTATTTACTTGCTTCTTCGAAACGCAACTGTAAATATTATATACGTCCCGCTAACCAATTTTGTAAGTATAAAGCTGTTGTTTTATCCATTCCAATAACATTTAATAGGCATGGGACTTTCCATAGTTCGTCTGTTGAGAGTGTTTTCCATTCATTACGTTCTTTGTCGGTTACGATTAGACTTTTTAAGACAGCGTTATTTTTTGCTTCTTCAAAAAGCTCTGGTATAAGTTGTATATATACAACCGTTTCGCCCCAAGGTTGTCCATTGAATTCGCTTGCAAAACGGTAAGTAATTGCCCAACGTCCTGTGCCATCTCCAATTGATGCACTAGTTCCGCCTTTTTCTACATGAAAACCACCGGTTGTTACACCGCCTACTGTAGCCCCTGTGTATACTATTTTATCGGGAGTGGTGGTAACATTAATATCGTGAGTTTCACCAAACTCTAAGGCTTTTATAGCGGAATCTGATTTTGCTTTAACGAGAAGAACACCCGTAAATCCATAATTGTGGTACTTTTTTTCAAAAGAATAAACAGATGCTTGAGCAATACGAGTGGAAGTTATTTCAGACTGTTCATCCTACCCTTTCTTTACTATTAGATAAACAATGTAAAAGGCAAGCCCAGTAAAAAGGATTGGCATAATTGTATTCATAAAATACTCCATAAATTGTTTTTTATTTTTGCATAGTGTGATGCTATTATCAAGTTGGAATGTATGTTTGAATTCTATTGATTGTTATTTTTGCACATAACACATACCATTTAGTTAAATAATAACTACCAAAGGTATTATATAATATTTTTAACTATTTGTCAAGGTGTGTAGTTAAAAATGATATAATACAGAAAAGGAGTGGGTTAAGGTGAATATTGGAGAAAAGATTAGAAATGCTCGAGAAGATATGGATCTATACCAAAGCGAAATGGCGAAATTGATTCCGATGAATCAATCCAATTACTCCAAGATAGAACGTAATATACAAGAACCTAACATGGAACAGCTAAAACGTATATGTGAGATTTTGAATCTTGATCCAAGATATTTGCTTGATTTAGGAGAATATAAAAGTGTTTCGGCAAAAGATATGAAGCTTCTTGCAGATATAAAAGAGTTTATGAAAACACATCAATAATAAAAGTCAAACAATATAAAAAAAGGACACATCATAGGCTAAAACCTCCAAAATGATGTGTCCAACTTTTTTATAAAAAGAAAAAGGGTTTGTACCGACGTTAATAATCGGAACAAACCCATTATTTCAAGGTTTCTTTGCCTACTTTCTTTCCTTAAAAGAAAGTAGGTTATTTTTTTACTTGCTTGCTTCTTCGATAGCAACTGCAACTGCAACAGTCATACCAACCATGGGGTTGTTACCAGCGCCGATGAGACCCATCATCTCAACGTGAGCGGGAACGGAGGAAGAACCT
>JAFQOB010000037.1 GCA_017395725.1 Clostridia bacterium | reverse complement strand
TGGTTCTCCTACTTTGTCGCTCGGTTTGTTTAAAAACAAGGAATTTGGCACGTATACGGTATTTGCTCACAATAACGCCAAAGCTTTTGTAATAATAGAATCAGACGAAAAAGTGCTTGTATTTGCAGATAAAGATACCGAGGTTACAAAGGACTTTTACGAAAAACTAACCGAGAAAACAGGCGGTGAAAAAAATGAAAGCAATTGAAATAAACGATCTGACGAAATTTTACGGTAAATCAAGAGGTATAACCAACGTTAATTTAACGGTAGAAGAGGGAGAATTTTTCGGCTTCATCGGCCCTAACGGCGCAGGAAAAAGCACTACCATACGTACTCTTTTGGGGCTTATATCAGCTACCTCGGGAAGTGCTTCGATATTCGGCAAGGATATAGTAAAAAACAAAACCGAGATATTGGCAGACGTTGGATATTTACCCTCGGAGACTATGTTTTACAATGGAATGAAAGTAAAGGATATATTAAAGCTTTCGGAGAGCCTTCGCGGAATCGACTGCAAAAAAGAAGCCGAGGAGCTTTGTACAAGACTTGAGCTTGACGTAAACAAAAAGGTCAACGAGCTTTCTTTAGGCAACCGCAAAAAGCTTGGTATCGTATGCGCTATGCAGCATAAGCCGAAGCTTTATATTCTCGACGAACCCACAAGCGGACTTGACCCATTGATACAGAAAGAATTCTACGATATATTGACCAAAAGAAATCAAGAGGGAGCGACGGTGTTTTTATCGTCTCACGTTCTCTCGGAAATAGGTAAATATTGCAGAAGGGCTGCCGTTATAAGAGAGGGTAAGATTCTTGCTTGCGACAGTATTGAAAAGCTGGGACATACCGACGTAAAACGTGTTGTGTTAAGGGGAACGAAAGAGTTTGTTTCAAATGAAGAAATTATCGATATAAAGCAGGAAAACGACATAGTTAGCTTCTTATATAAGGGAAGCGCAAAAGAATTAACTTCTCTCTTATGTAAGCTCGATTTTGAAGACTTTACGGTATCGGATATTGATTTGGAAGAGGGCTTTATGCACTTCTATGCAAAGGAGGAAAACTAAAAATGACTCTGTTTTTTCACGAGATGAAGAAGAATAGACTATCGCTTGTTATATGGTCTATAGTGGTTGCTTTTATGCTTTCGGTAAGTATTATGATATATCCCGAAATGGAAGGGCAGATGACCGAGATGAGCGATATGTTTGCCGATATGGGAAGCTTTACGCAGGCATTTGGTATGGATAAGCTGAACTTCGGCGAATTTATGGGCTATTTCGGTATAGAGTGCGGAAACGTTCTGGGGCTCGGGGGCGCGTTATTTGCGGCTTTGGCGGGGATATCTGCTTTGGCAAAGGAAGAAAAGGACAGAACGGCGGAATTTTTGCTTTCACACCCTGTTTCAAGAATAAAAATAACTTTGCAAAAGCTTTTGTCGGTTTTCTGCCAAATAATATTACTGAATTTGGTTGTAGTGTGCGCAGCATTTTTGTGTATAGCCGTAATTGACGTTGAGGTCGATATCGGTAATATAGTGCTGATATTTTTGGCATATCTTTTGCTTCAGCTTGAGATAGGAGTGATAACCTTTGGAATATCGGCATTTTTGAAGGGTAACGGACTTGGTATAGGGCTCGGACTTGCAATGTTATTTTACTTCGCAAATATTATTTCAAACCTTACCGAAGAAGCAAAAATTTTGAAATATATAACACCGTTCGGTTATGCTGACAGCGCACAGATTATAGGAGATAAGGCACTGAAGTGGGAATACCTTGCAACCGGTTTAGCAATAGGTGTTGTAAGTTTAATTATAGGCTTTTACAAGTATAATAAAAAAGATATTTCGTAAATATATATGGCTGAACATAAAAGCAGATTTGAAAGGTTTCAGTAAAAAGGTTGACATTGGTGTATTGTTGTGGTAAAATACCCAAAAATAAACAAAACTGCCACCGGGTAGTGAAATGCTGAAAAATAAGAGCATTCGTTTAACACGTCGTTAGGTCTTTGAAGATGTGTTTGCGAATGCTTTTTTTGAGGAAATAGGAAAATGAAAAGATATTTTACGAATACGGAACTGGGGCTGTGGTTGGGCTCGGTTATTCTCATAGTTGTGTCATTTTTTGCTTTTGACAGAGAAAGCTACGTTACGCTGATTGCCTCTGTTATCGGAGTAACCTCTCTTATATATAACGCAAAGGGTAACCCCATAGGGCAAATATTGATGATAATATTCAGCGTACTGTATGGGGTAATATCATATAGCTTTGCATATTACGGCGAAATGATAACGTATCTTGGAATGACCTTGCCGATGGCAGTTGTTGCACTGGTGTCGTGGCTCAAAAATCCATATAGAGGAAATAGGGCAGAGGTGGCAGTAAACCGTATAGATAAAAAAGAGGTTGCATTTTTAGGGGTGTTGTCATTGGCGGTTACGGTGGTGTTTTATTTTATATTGGAATATTTTAATACTGCAAATATAATACCGAGTACCGTATCGGTTACGACCAGCTTTATTGCCGCATATTTAACTTTTAGAAGAAGTCCGTATTTTGCTTTAGCGTATGCATCGAATGATATTGTGTTGATAGTGCTTTGGGTACTTGCCGCAATAAAAGATATATCGTATGTGTCGGTTATAATATGCTTTATAGTTTTTCTTGTAAACGATTTGTACGGATTTGTAAATTGGAGAAGAATGCAAAAAAGACAGCTTATTTCAGAGTAAGCTGTCTTTTTCTTATATTTGTTTTTGCAAATTGTTTCTGTATTCAGAGGGGGAAAGCCCCGTATGCTTTTTGAAAAGTCGGCTAAAATAGAGTGGATTGTCGTAGCCTACAGCCGAGGCAATTTGGGCTATATTATAGTTTTTGTTTTCGAGCATATTCATAGCGTTGGTGAGACGGAGATTGACTATATATTGCATAGGGGTTGTTTTTGTAAGCTGCTTGAAGTTTTGAATAAACCAACAGGGTGTCATAAGGTGCTGTTCCGCATAGTCTTCAATGATTATGGGTTTATTATAGTTTTCATTGAAATAATGTATGGATTTTTCTATTTCGTCAAGGACTTGAGCCCTTGCGTTTTTACTTTCAGTCAAATGTCGGTTAATCATAAGTAAAAGGGTTCTGATATTGAGGGAAAGAAGGTCCTGAAAGTTTGTGCGGCGCAATTGAAGCTCACGAATCATTTGCCCGAATATGTGCTGATAATCCTGTGAACTGCCTGTATAGAAAAGGCTTTCCCCTTTTGGAAAACGGTAGTGGTCGAGGAGAGTTTCGACCTCGCCGCCCGTAAAGTGAACCCAGTAGGTTTCAGGTTTTTCAGAAGCATAGATGTTGTATTTTTGCGGGTCTCCGGGGCGGAAGAGAACAATATTTCCTTTTGAGATGATTTTTTCTTTTCCGTCAAAGAAGAAGTGAGCTTTACCCGAGGCGACGTAGTACAATTGATAATCCCCTCTCCCTTGAGGACGGTCTGTTTCGTAGACGTAGTTTTTGTGCATACGGTAGTTTCCCGCAGCAGTAACCAACAAGGGGCGGGTCGTATCAACAATATCCTCGTGAGGCACACCGAGATAAGCCGCATTTGCAAACATTTTTTAACCTCCTAACGCTTGTTGTATAATATTATATATGAAATTATGGAAAATTTCAACAATTAATTTAATTTTGTGCATATTTACTTGAATAATGTTTATTTGTTGTTGATAGTTGATATGATAAAATATAGACAGATGAAGCATTATTAGTAAAAAAGGAGCGATTATATGATTTACGAAAAGGTGCAGACACTTATAGATTATGGAAAAAGATGTAGTTTAATCGCAGCAGAAGATGAATTTGTGGTAAGGAACCTTTTGATTGACGTGTTGGGACTTGAAGAATGGCAGGAATGTAAGGGAGACGGTACGGCAGACGATATAGATTTGATACTTAAGCCTCTTGTAGATTATGCGGTAGAAAAGGGCATAATTGAAGATACAGCAAACTCAAGAGACCTTTTTGATACGAAGCTTATGGGAGTATTTACTCCAATGCCGAGAGAGGTTAACAGAGAATTCAGAAAAAGATATGAAAAGTCTCCAAAAGAAGCAACAGAGTGGTATTTTGATTTTAGCAAGAAGTTAAATTACGTACGTGCGGGAAGAATAGCAAAGGACTTAAAGTGGACTTATGACTGTGAATTCGGTACGCTTGATATAACGATAAACTGCTCGAAGCCCGAAAAGGACCCGAGAGATATAGCGGCGGCAAAATTACAGAAGTCTGCAAGCTATCCGAAGTGTCAGCTTTGCGCGGAGAATGCGGGTTATGCGGGTAGAGTAAATCACCCGGCGAGACAGAACCTCAGACCTGTTAACGTTACCGTAGACGGTAAAGATTGGCAGCTTCAGTATTCGCCGTACGGTTACTATAACGAGCATTGTATTGTGTTTAACCTTGAGCATATTCCAATGGTGATTGACGAGACGGTTTTTGAAAAGCTGTTTGATATAATTGATTATTTACCTCATTATTTCGTAGGCTCAAATGCAGACCTGCCCATAGTTGGCGGTTCAATACTCAGCCACGAGCATTTTCAGGGCGGTAAGTATACTTTTGCTATGGAGAAGTCGCCTATAGAGACTGAATTTAAGATAGACAAGTATCCCGAAGTTGAAGCAGGAATTGTAAAATGGCCTATGTCTGTAATAAGACTTGCTTCAAGGGATAGAAAGCAGTTGTCTGAATGTTGTAATTACGTGCTTGTGAATTGGAGAAGATATAGCGACGAAGATGCGGTTATATTTGCAGAGACAGAGGGTGTACCGCATAATACGATAACTCCTATTGCAAGAAAACGTGGTGATGTGTATGAATGTGACCTCGTTTTGAGAAACAACCTTACGACAGAAGAAAGACCGCTTGGTTTGTATCACCCGAATTCAAAGCTTCACCATATTAAGAAGGAGAATATCGGACTTATCGAGGTAATGGGACTTGCAGTACTTCCCTCAAGATTGTCGAAGGAGCTTGTAACTCTTGAAAGGGCAATGTTAAACGGCGAAGACTTGACTGCTACTCCCGAGCTTGTGCAACACGCAGAGTGGGCAAAGGAAGTGCTTATGAGACACCCCGATTTTTGCGAGGATAACGCAAGACAGATTATTGAACAGGAAGTCGGCGAAGTGTTTAGACAAGTGCTTTTAGATGCGGGTGTAT
>JAFQOB010000036.1 GCA_017395725.1 Clostridia bacterium | reverse complement strand
ATGACAAAATAAAGGTGACAACAGAGCTTAGTGCCAACAAAGCTCCGCCTATATACAAGAATTTACCGATATTTCCGAGAGCATTTGCCAAAAGAACCGAAACGGCTGCAAGTATGCCACCTACTGCAATCAAGCCTAAACCAATAAATAAAAACATTTTCTTTTGCTTTTTCAAGGACTCAAGCAATTCCGAAATACCGTCTTTACCGCCCTGTTCTGCAATATATTCGGCAAGCTCTTTTGAATAATCAGCCTCTTCACCGCAATCAGACGTATCTCCAACAGTGTCGAGCTCGTTTTTCAAAAACATAATTTCATTCTTAGTTTTTTCAATTTCAGCACCGTATTCTATTGTGGGGAAAAAGCCGTTAAAGGTCATTGCATCAACAATTTGCTTTTCACCCTGCCGGTATTCGGCAATATGCTTTTTAATTTTTTTCTTTTCAGCAAACTTAGAAAGGAGAGAATGAAGCTCTGTTTTTCTGATTTGAGCAGCCATTTTTTCAGAGTCTTTTTTATTTTTCTCTACTGCGGAAACGGCAAAGCTCAAGGAAGCCTCATTTTGCATAATTGTTTCGTTGACGGTTCTCGCCTCAGCAAGCTTTTCTGTTAACTCTTCTTTTTCTCTTTCGAGAGCATCGAGCATACCTCTGCCTGTGTTCTTTTTATGTCTTATCATAACACGGGCTTCGTCAAGCTTCTTCAAAGCTTTATCGGTATTAATACTTTCGTCGGCAGAATAGAATATATTTTCAACCGCCTGACCGATATCGCCGCCGTTGAAATATGCCCCCTCATTCTGACGTATGTAAACGGTTTTTGTAAACACCTCTTCAGGTACGCCGAAAAAATGCTCTCCGGGATTTTTTATACCTGTTAAAACAGCGCCGGTATCGAGCTCAACTACTGTTATTTCGTCTTTGTAACCGGCTCCGTGAGCAATCATAGAGCGTTCAATGCGGTAACGCTTTTCGCCGCAATTTAAAACAATACTACCCGAAGCATCATTGGTTTTCCAGCTTATGTGCCTTTTTCTTTCGCTCATTTCGCCGCCGAGAGACTTGTTTGAAAGTCCGTAAAAAACGAATTTAATAAATTCACAAAGAGTACTTTTGCCGGACTCATTTCTTCCCTCAAGGATATTAACGCCAGAGGACAAGTCAAATTCTCGGTTTGACAATTTGCCGAAATTTCCGATTTTTATATTTTCTATATACATAACAACCCTCAAAAATCAATAACGTTATTTCCGCCCAATGCCGACAGTCCGTATTTAAGAGCAGAATAAGCTATTTCACGTGTTTTTTCATCGTCTGCCTCAAGCAAAGGCAAAAGCTCTTCATAGAAAGCACCCCTGACCGTCGGGTCTTTTCTCAGCTTATCAACGTCGTAAAAAGGTCGCGTTTTATTAATTATTTCAAGATAGAAAAGATTTTCTTCAATTGATGTAAAAGCACTTTTTGAAATAACAAGCTCGGAAGAAACGTCACCCTCAAGCACTATTCTTACCAAGGCATCTCTGGAATAATTTTTTTCTGCAATTATATCTTTTACTTTAGGCAAGATATCCGAAATATTCTGTGCCCCCGTAATATTAAGTATCTCCGTTTCGTAATGACGTTTGCAAAATCTAAGCTTTTTGAAATCTGATTTCAGTTCGCATCTGTCTTTTTCGAGTTCACAAAGAATAGCCCCCTTGTAACCGCATTCACCGAAGTCTCTGCCTTCAAGACAGCCCGAATAGGCGTAAAAAGTATCCCCCGCCTTTTCAACCTCTGAACCTAAGTGAATATGACCGAGTGCAATGTAGTCAAATTCACTCTGAGCTATATCGTTAAGCGAAATAGGACAAACACCTTTCCCCGAAGAAGTAATTTCACCGTGAGCAAGAAGCAGGTTTACTT
>JAFQOB010000035.1 GCA_017395725.1 Clostridia bacterium | reverse complement strand
TTGCAGATCTGCTGAACAGATAATAGTTGAAAAACGTAATAGCGTAGGGCGGGGGTGACCCCGCCCGATTCTTTTACCAATATTAATCTCATATTTACTTCTTTCTACGTTTATCTTTTGTTAACAAAGGCAACAAAAAGATAAACATAAGCCAAGGAGGTGAAGAGCAACTTGGCGAGGAAACTTTGGTGCTTGATATGGTTCTTTTTCTATAGTCAAATATTACGTTAATTGATAAACAAGATTCAAGAATAAAAAACGGGCACTGTATAAATGAAGTGAACCCAAAAGTTTAGACAAAATTAAATATTAAATAGTTTGCGAATGAGCTCGGAATTGAACTGGGCTCATTCCTTTTAGTTTGAGAGAGATTCTGTCGTTATTGTAGTAATGTATATACTCTTCCAACTTTTCAATGAATCCCCGAGGGGATTCAAATTTTTCGCCGTAATACATCTCAACCTTCAACCTACCAAAGAAGTTTTCCATTATGCCATTGTCCATACAATTTCCTTTTCGGGACATACTTTGTGTAACGTTGTGCTCGGCAAGAAGTCTTTGGTATTCGGCATGCTGGTATTGCCAACCTTGATCAGAGTGGAATAAGGGTCGGGCATCAGCAGGAAGCTTCTCAAATAATCCGTTTAGCATATCTCTAACTTGCTGCAAGTTGGGACTTGTAGAGATAGAGTAAGATATAATTTCACGGTTGAACATATCGAGCACCGGCGAAAGATACACCTTTGCGTCACCGATCTTAAACTCTGTAACGTCTGTTGTTAGCTTCTCAAACGGCTTGTCTGCATGAAAATCTCTTTTCAACAGATTGTCTGCCACCTTGCCAACTTCACCTTTGTAGGAATGATATTTACCATTTTTACTCTGTTTTCCACGCAAATAAAGGGATTTCATCAGCTTTAACACGGTTTTATGGTTAATTGGATATCCCTTTGCCTTTAATTCAGAGCAAATGCGTCTGTAGCCGTATCTTCCTTTGTGAGTGTTGTAGATTTCTAATATATCTTGTTTTTCACTTTCATATTTGTCTTTATCCTTCTGTTTCAGATAGTAATAGTACGTACTTCTTGCTGTCCTGGAAAGCTCTAACAAATCTTTAAGCGGATACTTTTGCCTTAGTTCAGCAATTATGAACGCCTTTTCCCGCTCTTTTGCTCTTCCGCAAGAACTAAGGCACTCAGTTTTTTTAAGTACTCTATCTCCATTCTGAGTCTTTGATTCTCGGCGATAAGATCCTCTTCTACCTTTCGGTCGAGCTTCGGTGGACGACCTTTATTACAACCGCTTGCTTTGCAAGCTCTGCCTCGTCTTTCTTTCATTAGGCCTTCGGCTCCTTCTTCCAAGAATATGCGCTCCCACCTTTGTAATGTATGAACGCACGTTCCTTTCTTAGGATCACCTAAATCATATTTCCGTGCAGTTTCGCAATATCCTAAATGGTGTTCTCGCATATCCAGTATAACACGAATTTTGAATTCTGCACTATATTTTTTTTGTTTTGCTATCTTTTTTGACATAAAAATATGCACCTCCAAAAGTGTCTAACTTTTGGGGTGCATATCAAATTCATCTGTCTTCTCTTTTTATTATAGTTACCGTATATTTTTTTCCGGTTTTCCTACAATAATCGATCACATATTTTGTTCCACGGGATATTTCATCCCAAAATACTAAAACAACGTCTGAATAATCAACGATTGCTCTATTTCTGACAAGTGGAGCGTTTTTTCTGTAAATTTGATATTCC
>JAFQOB010000034.1 GCA_017395725.1 Clostridia bacterium | reverse complement strand
GGAGAAGGTGTCGAGGCGATGTTAATACTATAATTTATTATAAAGTTAGTCGCCGAGACGGATGAGGAGATTGTTCTTTTTTGGCTCTCCTCATCCACCGCAAGCGGTCCCCCTTCTCCGCTGGAGACGGCCCATATAGTTCGCAGAAACTTAGCTATTCAAGGTTCTTTGCCTACTTTCTTCCTTAAAGAAAGTAGGGAAAACAAAAATCCCGAGAGATTTTTAAGTCTCTCGGGATTAAACTGTTTGTTTTTATCTTAAAATTTAAGATTAAACACCCTTCTTGTATCTTTCAATCTTTTCAACGTCACTGAAGTTATGCTTTGCAACATAGCCGGGAATAGGCATAATCTTTTCGTGGATGCAGTCGATAATAGTATCGGGATAGGGGAAGAATGATGTTTCGAGCTCGTGCGCGGGAGTGATCCAGTTACGTGAACCGAGAGCAATTGCGGGAGCATCGAGGTAATCGAATGCGAGTTCGGAGATATTAGCAGCCATATCTTTCATAATAGAGCCACGTTCTACAGCGTCGCCAACGATAACAATCTTACCTGTCTTCTTAACAGATTCGATAACCTTTGTATAATCGAAAGGAACGATTGAACGTGTATCGATAACTTCTGCAGAAATACCGTACTTTTCTTCGAGAGTCTTTGCAGCTTCGAGTGCGCGGTAAAGAACAGCACCGATTGTAAGAATTGTAATATCCTTACCTTCCTTCTTAACGTCGGGATCGCCCATCTTAATTTCGTATGTGCCTTCGGGAACGCCGCCTGCGAGGAATTCTTCGCCCTTGTCGTAAATTCTCTGAGATTCAAAGAATACAACGGGGTCAGTTCCTTCGAGAGCTGCAGTCATAAGACCCTTAGCATCTGCGGGGGTAGAGGGGAATACAACCTTAAGACCGGGAATATGAGCAGCGAGAGCTGTCCAGTCCTGAGAGTGCTGTGCACCGTACTTAGAACCAACGGAAACACGGAGAACGATAGGCATCTTGAGGATACCTGCAGACATTGACTGCCACTTAGCCATCTGGTTGAAGATTTCGTCGCCTGCGCAACCCATAAAGTCAGCGTACATAAGTTCAACAATTGCACGGCCGCCGCACATTGCATAACCTACTGCAGAACCAACGATTGCAGACTCGGAAATGGGAGCGTTGAAGAATCTGTGATAAGGAATAGCTTCGGTCATCTTCTTGTATACACCGAATGCGCCGCCCCAGTCTCTGTTATCTTCGCCGTAAGCGATGAGAGTGGGATCGTCATAGAACTTATCAATAATCGGCTCAGCGAGACCGTCTCTGATATTGTACATCTTCATCTTGGAAACGGGCTTGCCGTTTGCATCTGTAGCAGTACGGATCTTACCCTTGATTTCCTTAACACGAGGACATTCTTCCTTGGGAACGAGCATTTCTGCTTCTCTGGAAGGATCCATACTCTTAACCTTTTCGTTAGAGAACATAATGGAAGAAATAGCTTCGGGGTTCTTTGTGAGGTCCATACGAGGAGAAATTTCATCGTTAATAGCGAGCTTCATAACGGTTGTCATACGGTTGATGATATCTTCATCAATAGCTGCAAATTCAGCTTCTGTAGCAACCTTACCCTTAATCATCTTAGCCTTGTAAGCTGCGATAGGATCTGCTGCAATCCATGCGTCGATTTCTTCCTGAGTTCTGTATGTTGATGAGTCGGAAGGAGAGTGTCCGGAAACACGGTATGTTACAACGTCGAGGAGTGCGGGACCCTTACCTGCGAGAAGGAGCTCTTTCTTTCTGGAAACAGCGTCGATAACTGCGAAAGGATCGTAACCGTTAACTCTTTCAGCGTGCATCATATCGGGGTTGAAGCCGGCGCCCAAACGTGCAGCCATATCATAACCCATTGTTTCACCTCTGGTCTGACCACCCATACCGTAGCTGTTGTTGAATACGTTGAAGAGGATAGGAAGTCCGCCGTCAGGATACTTGCCGTCCATACCCCAGAGCTTTGTAATCTGGTCCATAGAAGCAAAGTTGAAGGATTCGAGAACGGGACCACGTCCGAGAGCACCGTCACCGGAGTTAGCGATAACGATACCGGGCTTGTGGTTAGCTCTCTTGTAAAGAGCAGCACCGAGTGCGATAGGTCCGGAACCACCAACGATAGCGTTGTTAGGCATAAGACCGAAAGGAATGAAGAATGCGTGCATAGAACCGCCGAGACCCTTGTTAAAGCCTGTTGTTCTTGCGAAAATTTCAGCCAATGCACCGTAAAGAATAAAGTTCTTTGCGAGTTCCTTAATATCGGAAGTAGGCATATGCTTTTCAACGATAGAAAGAAGTGTACCGCCGAGGAATTCCTTCATAATATCGTAAACTTCTTTTTCATCGAGCTTGTGAATAGAGGACAGGCTCTTTGCAATGATTTCGCCGTGACTTCTGTGAGAACCGAAGGAGAAGTCATTCATATCGAGAGCGTAAGCTTCACCAACTGCAGATGCCTCCTGACCGATGGAAAGGTGAGCAGGTCCGGGGTTGTTGTACTCAACGCCGTTGTATGCAGACTTTGTCTTAACTTCGTTAAGCATTGTCTCGAATTCACGAATAACGCGCATATCGTGGTAGATACGCATCATATCGTCTTTAGTATAAATTTTCTTTTCTTCTGCAAGTGTTTTCTTGTACTGGCAGACGGGAATGTCCTTGAAGCTGATAAATCCGGGTTCAAAGACCTTTTTAGGATCTACATATTGACTCTTAGGCATAATTTTTATCTCCTTTTTAGATTTTATATAAAATTATTTATTTTCTGATTTGCGGGAGGGGAACCCCCTCCCCTACACTTCTTAATAAAACTTAGTGCAAAGTTTTTGCGGTTTCCAAAGGGGCTTTTTTCAAAAAGCCTCTTTGGCGGGGAATGGGGCAGAGCCCCAATCAATTATATCTGGAAGAGACCTTCTCTGATAACTTCGCAAACTGTAGGATGGGGGAATACCATCTTATGAACGTCTTCAACACGCATCTCGTTTTCTACCATCATAGCAGCGCCGTAAATAATCTCGGAAGCATAAGTACCGATCATATGAACGCCGAGGATAGTGCGGTGGTTCTTGTCGATGATAATCTTAACAATACCGTCGCCGCCTTCGTTTTCAGCGATATATCTACCGGAATAACGGAGAGTATAGCTTTCAACCTTTGCATCAAGACCCTTAGCCTTAACAGTTTCGGATGTTTCACCTACACTTGCAACTTCGGGGTTGGTGTAAATAACAGCGGGGATAGCGTTGTAGTTAACCTTGTCCTTCTTGCCGAGGATATTATTTATGCAAACTTCGCCCTCGCGGTAAGCTGTATGAGCAAGCATGGACTTGCCGTTAATATCGCCTGCAGCCCAAACACCGGGAACGTTAGTCTTGCCGTCTTCGCCTGTAACGATAGCACCTCTTTCGGTAAGAACACCGATATTTTCAAGTCCGAGACCTGCGGAAGAGGGACGACGACCGATAGAAACGAGAACGCAGTCAGCCTTAACTGTCTTTGCTTCTCCTGCCAATTCATAGTTTACGCAGTCTGTTCCAACTGAAGTAACCTTTGCGGAAAGAATAAATTCAACGCCCTTCTTCTTGTAGTTCTTCTGAAGAATAGCAGAAATTTCGCTGTCTGTGGGACCTGCGATGTGGTCGAGCATTTC
>JAFQOB010000033.1 GCA_017395725.1 Clostridia bacterium | reverse complement strand
TCTTCGTCGGGAGTAAAGCCTATACAAACATCGCCGTGCTTTATGGTATTATCCCCAATAAGCCTTTCAACAGCAGTCATTATCTCGGCTATTCCCGCCTTATCGTCAGCACCGAGGATAGTCGTTCCGTCGGTTACCAAAAGTGACTGTCCCTTATATTCGGGCATAGGGGGCATTATTATATTATTATCTTTATTCAATACGATTTCTCTGCCGTCATAATTCTCGACAACTCTCGGCTTTACGTTTCTGTATTCAACGTCGCTTATGGTATCCATATGGGCAATAAAGCCTATATTTACGTCCTTTTCAGTCTCGCAGTTCGCTGGAATTTTCGCATATACGTAACCGTTTTCGTCTACTCTTGCATCAGTTACTCCGAGTGCGCGAAGCTCTTCTGCCAAATATTCGGCAAAGTCCCTCTGCGATTCTGTCGAGGGGCATCTTTCATTATTCTCATCGGAACCGGTCGCGTATTCCGTATATTTTATCAGTCTTTCGTATGCTCTCATTTTTCTCACCGTTTGTAATTTATACGTTCCTTTTATTATAGCTTATATATGCATTTATTGTCAACATATTTTTTCTGCACTATTTTTTTGCAAAGTTTGTAAAAAATTAGTCGTTTTCTTATTGAAATAAGGTTGTTAATGTGTTATAATGGCGGTGTATGTGTATACAATTCCTCCGTCACGGCAATGCCGTGCCACCTCCCTTTACACAAGGGAGGCTGACAAAGTTTGCACAGCCCCAATATTCGTGGTTTCTTTGCTTACTTTCTTCCCCGCTTTCTTTCGTAGAAAGCTTGGCAAAGAACTTGCCTCTCTGGTCTCTACAAATTATTATTAGTAGTACAAACCCATTATTAAAAGGTTCTTTGCTTACTTTCTTCCCCGCTTTCTTTCGTAGAAAGCTTGGCAAAGAACTTGCCTCTCCGGTCTCTACAAATTATTATTAGTAGTACAAACCCATTATTAAAAGGTTCTTTGCTTACTTTCTTCCCCGCTTTCTTTCGCAGAAAGCTTGGCAAAGAACTTGCCTCTCGGGTTTCTACAAATTATTATTAGTAGTACAAACCCATTATTAAAAGGTTCTTTGCTTACTTTCTTCCTTAAAGAAAGTAAGCAACTAATTAAGTATATTATTGAAAGGAATTATATAAAAATGGCAGATTTGAAATTTAAGTATGAAGACCTAAAAAGATTTTGTATCGATATCTTCGGTAAGTTCGGTTTCGACCAGAAAAACAGTGAAATAATCACTGACGTTCTTCTCCTCTCCGACCTCTACGGTATCGATTCTCACGGTACTCAGCGTCTCCTCCGTTACTATAAGCACCTCCAGACAGGGCTTATTCTCGCTGACGCTAAACCCGAGGTAGTTTTCGAAACTCCTATCTCTGCAGTTATCGACGCTAAAGAAGGTATGGGTCAAATCGTTAGCTACAACGCTATGAACCTCGCTATCGAAAAAGCTCAAAAGAGCGGTATCGGTATGGTTACCGTTAAAAACTCCAACCACTACGGTATTGCCGGTTACTATGCAAAAATGGCTTGTGATAAGGGCCTTATCGGTATTTCCGTTACCAACACAGAAGCTATTATGGTTCCCACAAACTCACGTAAGGCTATGCTCGGTAGTAACCCTATCGCAGTCGCTATGCCCGCTGATCCCTATCCTTTCTTCTTCGATGCAGGTACTGCTGTCGTAACAAGAGGTAAGCTCGAACTCTACAAGAAGCTCGACAAGGAAATGCCCGATTGTTGGGGTCTCGACGCTGAGGGTAAGGTTAACACTAACGCTCCTCACGTTCTCGACTGTATCGCAGCTCACAAGGGCGGCGGTATCCTTCCTCTCGGTGGCGCTTACGAAAAGACAGGCGGTCACAAGGGTTACGGTTACGGTATGCTCTGCGAAATCTTTAGCTCTATTCTTTCTCAGGGTCTTACTTCTGACAAAACATATACCGGTGGCAGAGCTCTTATCTGTCACGGCTTCATCGCTATTAATCCTAACCTCTTCGGCGACCCCGATGCTATTAAGGCTCACTTCTCTGAATTCCTTCAGGACCTCCGTAATGCTCCTAAGGCTGAGGGTTGCGACAGAATCTATACTCACGGCGAAAAAGAAATTATCGCTATGGAAGACAGACTCGCTAACGGTATCGCTATTAATATTAATACCGTTAAGGAAATGAAGGGTTGCGCTGAAGGCTTCGGTATGGACTTTGCTGAATACTTCGGTGATATTGCCGCTGAGCTTTAATGCACAGACATATACGGCAAAGACTTGAAATTACACTTTAAGGTGGTATTATTATGGAAAATTTGAAGAAATACTTCCCCCTTGCATTTATAAAAAAAGACTCGGTTGCATCTCTTGTTATTAACATTTTGATTCAACTTGGTATCAACGTTGTTCTTGGAATTATTATTGGTATTATCATTAAGATTCCTGTTATCGGCGCTATTATCAGTCTCGTAAGCGGTGTCGTAGGTCTTTACTTCTTGGTAAGTATCGTTCTTTCGGTTCTTGATTATTTGAAGATTTTGAAATAATCGCTGAAACATATTTCCCCTCTTCGTTTTCGAAGAGGGGTTTTTGTTTGTGCAAACAATATTAAGCGGTCATTTCGAGTGCGGGCGAAGCCCGAGGAATACTCTGGTTCGTGCTGTCTAATAACGCAACAAAAAATCGTAGAAATAATATATTATGGTCATTTCGAGTGGAGCGACCAACGGAAGCGGAATCGAGAAATCTCCATTTGT
>JAFQOB010000032.1 GCA_017395725.1 Clostridia bacterium | reverse complement strand
ATCATGGAATATGTCAATTTTAAGCATATCCATAAATTCATCTGAGTCGCCCGAATAATCCTGACTCTCAATAATCTTAGAGATCCAGTTAAGCTTTTCATCAATTTCGTCTTTGTTGCTCTTTTCACCGGTCTTGTATTTCCAATGTGCAGCAATACCGTATTCTGCAACGTGGTGCATATCCCAAGTTCTTATCTGAACTTCAAAAGGCACACCGCCTCTGCCTATTACGGTTGTATGCAAAGACCTGTAAAGATTAGGTTTAGGCGTGGAAATATAGTCCTTAAATCTACCCGGAACAGACTTAAACATATCGTGAATTATACCGAGAACCGTGTAACATTCAAGCTCGGTATCTACAATAACACGGAGAGCATAGAAATCGTATATTTCATCAAACTGCTTATTTTGCTCAAACATTTTCTTGTAGGTGCTGTAAACAGACTTAATTCTACCGTCAAGGGTAAACTTTATATTATTTTCGGTAAGTTTATCAGCAATAAAACCTCTTGCTTTTTCAAGAAAGTCTTTATTCTGACCGTATTTTTGCTGAATAGTATTGTTTACCTCTTCATAACCGATAGGGTCAAGATATGCAAGGGAGAGATTTTCAAGCTCGTGATTAATCTTCTGCATACCAAGTCTATGAGCAAGAGGCGCATAAACGTACATAGTTTCAAGGGCAGTTATTCTCTGTTTCTTGGGAGGCTTGGCAGACAGGGTACGCATATTGTGAAGTCTGTCACAAAGCTTTATGAAAATAACTCTAATATCTTTGGACATAGCAAGGAACATTTTACGAAGATTTTCCATATGTTCCTCTTCTTTATCCTCGAAGGGTATTCTGACAAGCTTAGTTAAACCGTCAACAAGCATAGCAGTCTCACTGCCAAACTCTCTTTCAATGTCTCTAAGGTCACAACCGCAGTCCTCAACCGTATCGTGTAACAAGGCGGCACAAATAGAAGACGTATCAAGCTCAAGCTTTGCAACTATTTCCGCAACGGCAATCGGGTGAGATACAAAGGGCTCACCGCTGGCTCTGTATTGCCCCTCATGAAGCTGTTTAGCTTTCAGATACGCTTTTTTTATTTTTTCTATATCATAATGCTTATTGGTTTTTTCAAGCATTGATATAAGCTTTTCTATACCGGAATACATATTATCCTCTTACAGTTTAAATATTTTCAGTTCTTAACCACTTGGCTTTTAAGCCACTTTAATATGGAAGATTTTTCAAGATTAATTTTTGTTTTAAGCAAACTCATTTTAAAGACGTATTCATCTTCCACACCGTCTTTTTCTTCAATCAAGAACACTTTTGTTTCTTTAAGAATATCTACAATAAATCTGATTTTTTCGTAGCTCATATTACTAAGTAAGCGTTCAAGCATATACACGGAAATATTATCATTTCCCTGTCTGAGCTCTCGTTGAATTGCATAATAAACGTTTACAAAATCATCTCTTGAAGGAACGATATTCTCTTCGGGACTAATTGCCCTTCCCGCCTTTATTTCAGCATAGTCACTTCTCTTTTTTTCTCTCAATAGTCTTGTTTTTTCACCGGGCATAACGTCTCTTAAGGTAAGCTGTACACTCTTGTTGTTCATATACTCGTTTACGTCAAGATTGAATACCAAGTCTGCAGTATCACCGGCAAAGAGATTAAGCTCTGCAGGGTTCTTGCTGAAATACAAAGCAGTAATACTCTTGTTACCTTTTTTCAGTATCAGCTTAGTATGTCTGTTTGAACCGATAGCAATAGCCTCGGATATATAAACGTCTCTCATTGTAAATACGGGAACAGGGTTTGAAATTCCAAAGGGTTCAAGCAAGAACAGCTCTTCAGCATTTTCTAAAGCAACGTCGTTTTCATCAATTTCGGCATCAATATCAATTTGAGTAACCATATTTTCGGGGTTCAAATGCAGTGCGGCATACTCATTAATTTTCTTTTTAAATGCCGGTAAATTGTCCCTTTCAATAGAAAGACCTGCGGCAAGCTCATGACCGCCGTATTTTATAAGAAGGTCTGAACAATACCCCAAAGCATCAACAAGATTTAATCCCTTAATACTTCTTCCCGAGCCCTTGCTGACGTTACCGTCAAAAGAAATCAAAACAGAGGGTAAATTGTACTTTTCTGTTATTCTTGATGCAACAATACCAATAGCGCCGTTGTGCCAATTATCTTCGGCAAGAACAATAACCTTATCGTTTTCAAAATCGTGCTCATTGCGAATTTTTTCGTAGGCCTGTTCCATTATTTTATTTTCTTCTGCCTGTCTCATTCTGTTGGTATCACAAAGCTCTTCGGCAATAACCCTTGCTTCATTCTGAGTTTCGCTCAAAAACAGCTCAACAGCTCTTGTAGCATCGCTTATTCTGCCTGCGGCGTTAATTCTGGGAGCAATTACGTAGCTGATAAGCGTAGACGTAATTCTCCTCTTTTTTTGCATACCGTTCCTTGAATTTGAAACAGCACCCGAAAGCTCAAGTAAGGCTTCGATTCCGGGACGGTTTGTAGTCTCAATAAGCTTTAATCCGCGACTGACTATCAAACGGTTTTCGTCAACAAGTGGCATTACGTCGGCAACAGTACCGATAGCCACAATGTCACCGTATGTATCGCATATCTTTTTAAGCCAATCTTCTTCAATTCCGTTTTTCTTGCAGTAGGTGTACTCCAACGAACAAAGAAGCTTGAAAACAACACCAACGCCCGCAAGTTCTTTAAAAGGATATTGGCAATCGTGGCGCCTCGGGTTTACAATAGCACAAGCTTTAGGAAGCTCATTTTGACATTCGTGGTGGTCTGTAATAAGCACGTCAAGCCCAAGAGACTTGGCGTATTCAGTTTCATCAACTGCCGTAATTCCCGTATCAACAGTTATAAGAAGCTTGGTTTCTTTCTGAGCAAGACTCTCAATAGCAGAGGGGTTTATTCCGTATCCCTCTCCGGTTCTGCTGGGAATATAGTAGCTTACGTCAGCGCCTTTTTCTTTTAGGTACAAGTACAAAATACTTACCGAAGTAACACCGTCAACGTCATAGTCACCGTAGATTACAATCTTCTCGTTTGCCTCAACTGCCGACAAAATTCTTTCAACCGCTTTGTCCATATCGGCAAGCAAAAAAGAATCGTGAAAACTGATATTATCATTTTTTATAAAGCTTTCAGCCGTCTCTGCCGTCGTATAACCCCTGTTGTACAACAAACGAGCCGTCAATGGCTTTATACCGAGTTTTTCCGAAATCTTTTTAATTTCGGAAAAATCCTCTTTTCCGTCGGACTTGATTTTCCATTCTTTCTTTTTCAACATTTCGAATATATCTCACTTTCATTTTTTTACAAAAACAATTAAAGCACTCTCACTATTTTGCTTATTACCCTTTTTTTCGAAAGCTTATTAAGCCCAAAACAAAAAGCAAACATAGAGAATACAAGCACAAAAAACGTTATCAAAACAGATACGTTTTCCGCAAAGAATAAATCGGACAAAAAGTACGCCGCAATAGCAAAAAATATTGGGAACAAAAAGACAATAACAGAATTAATCAAAACTCTGTGTGTCTCGGTCTCGATTTCAACCGTATCGCCAACCTCTGCATTAACAAGGTTTTGTGCCGTAGCATAAACCTTTTTACATTTTTCAACGCAATTGGCCGCATTCTCGCACATATCACAGGCAGATTTTCTGTCAACCTCAATTTTTGCGATATTCCCTTTTATTTCTACAACACTTCCGATTTGTTTCATAATCCATTTCACCGTATTTATTTTAGTGGTTTGTATCTTTCAATTATACGCAAAGCAACTCTTATGCCGTCAACAGATGCACTTGTTATCCCACCGGCATACCCTGCTCCCTCTCCACAGGGAAAAACATTGCAGTCAGAGGGAGAAAAAAGCATCTCGTTCCTTAAAATTCTCAAAGGAGATGAAGTTCTCGTTTCAACACCGGTCATTACGGCATCACGAGGAGCATAGCCCCTTATTTTATTTTCAAACTTTACAAGCCCTTCTTTGAGGAAGGAGTTTATATATGACGGAAATAATTCGTTAAGATTACAAAGTCTGTTTATTTTTCCGTCCATATATGAAGGCATAATTCTTTTAGGAGCTGACCCAATATTATTATCAAGAAAGCCGCCAACGGTTTGTATAGGTGCACCGTAGTCTTTACCACCCATAATAAAAGCTTTTTGTTCTAAATATCTTTGAAAATCCATTCCGTCAAAAAGAGAGGAACCGCAATCTTCAGGTAAAACAGAAACAACAAGGGCTGCATTTGAATTTTTTCCGTCTCTGCTGTAATTGCTCATACCGTTTACAACAACGGTGTTTTCTTCGGATGCCGCCTCAACAACGTGTCCACCGGGACACATACAGAATGTGTAAACAGCCCGTTCTCCCTTTCTGTATGAAAAATTATATTCCGCGTTACCGAGAATGTTTGCATATTTACCGTAAACCGAACGGTTAATTTCTTCCTGCAACTGTTCAACACGAACACCGACGGAAAAAGCCTTAGACTGCATATCAAGACCGCTTTCGGCTAAAAGCTTATACGTATCTCTTGCACTGTGCCCTGTGGCTAAAACCAACGTACCGCCAATAAACGTTCCGTTGTTCGTTTTTACTTCAATTCCGTTGGGGGTGTTTTTATATCCGTCAAAACGGGTGTTAAAGAAGATATCCCCGCCGTTACGGATTATACAGTCTTTGATTGAAGAAACGATTTTCCCAAGATTATCCGTTCCGATATGAGGTTTGGCCTCTGTAAGAATACTGTCGGGTGCTCCGTGTTTATGATAGGTTTCAAGAACGTATCTGCACTTTTTATCATTTATTCTCGTTACGAGCTTGCCGTCGGAGAATGTCCCTGCTCCCCCCGCGCCAAACTGAACGTTATTTTCCGAATCAAGAATACCTTTATTTCTGAAAAGGCTAACGGCGGCGTTTCTTTCGGGAATATCGCTTCCCCTCTCCAAAACAATAGGTCTGTAACCATTTTCAGCAAGAACCAATGAACAAAACATTCCCGCAGGACCGAAGCCAACAACTATGGGACGGTTTTTCATTTCATCTTCGCCGTAGATAATATCAAGTCCGCCGTCTTCAAGAACAGAGGCATTGATTTTTTTCAAAACATCGTCAGATACAGTATCCGAATATATGTCTGCACAAACAGAAAACACTTTTGAAATCTTATTTACGTGTCTCGCGTCTACTGACTTCCGATAAACAGATACGTTACCGTACCCTGATACACCGAAAACATTATTCAATTGTTTTTTTGCCGCACAAACAGCGTCATATTCCGACACCTCGGCTTTAAGTCTTATGTCTCTTAAAATTATTCGCATACTGCCTCTGAAAAATTATTTAACGTTTACCGTAACGTTATAGGTTTCAAGCTCGTAAACAGAGCCTTCAAATTCCGACGACAATTTTACCGATACGGGTACGACCATAATACCGCTTCCCGACGAATAGTTTTTCATATCGGCTGTCAAAGTGATATTTTCTTCTTTCACCTGAGAAAGAAGTGCGTGGGGTCCTCTGAGCATAATATTCAAAGACTCTGTTTGAAGCTCACACTCAAGACCGCCCGAATTTGCAAGAGTAATATTTCCAACCGTAATATGTTTAACGTCTGTGTTTATATGCTCAACGTTAACCGTAGCGGTAGTTTCTCCGGTCATAGCGGTAACACCCTCGGGAACGTTAATCAAAACACTTTGAGTACTGTTCTTAACAAACTTCTTTTCATCAAGAACCGCCACCTCAAGTTTATCCATATTTTCAAGCACAGAGGGTTCGCCTCTGAGAGTTATAACGTTAGGCGTTACTGTAACTTTAGCGTTATTCTCGTTAAAATAACCGTATTTATAACCTACAGTCAGCGGAACGTCTTTCAAGGCGTACAGCTTAACTGTAATATTTACATTTTTTGTGGTCATAGAGACGTATTTGCTGGAAATAGGATTACCCGCTTCGTCAACTAAAACTAAAGTGCTTCTCGTATTAACAGTCTCCGTAACTTTACCGAGAGCCAATTCCGCTTGGGCAGCACTGATCTTCTGCAATTCAGATTCGGGACCCGTTACAGCAACTTCTGAAATATTTGCAACAGGGTCGTCAAGCTGATAACCCGAAGTGATTTCATAGGTATGCAAAACCTTAACCGGCACGTTTCTGGTTACTCTTTTGTCAATATAGGGAGAAATACTTGATGCCGAAGTATTGACGATCTCACATTCGGTAGGAGCAGATATTTTTATATCAAGCACCTGCATACCCGCACTTTCAACCCCCGAAACGTCTACAAATGCATATATATCCGATTCGGTAATTTGGTTTACAATATTTCTTTTTCCCTTGATTGTTACGACAACGCTGTTGTCTTTTCCCGACAAAACAGACCAACCTGTTTTTTCAAAGAGAGTTGTTTCATTCTCGAACAAAACAGGAACGGTAAACTCTCTTTCAAGGCTTACAACGTCTGTGCTCATTGCATAGAACCATATAAAAAACGCAATAACCAAACAAGCTATCTTTGCAATAAAATCAAGTATTTTTTCCGAGTTTTTTGTTCTCGTCTTTTTTTCATTAACTTTAGCTCTCTCAGTGCTCATTCTTCATTATCTCCATCAAACAAATCAAGTTCAATTTCATCATTTAAAGCATCTTTTATAGTCTTGCTCTTTTTATCTTTTTTAACGTGCTTTTCAACACGTTCTATCGTCTTTTTCGTAATAATGTTAAATTTCTTCATTCCGCCGTCTTCATCGGGGTCAAAGAAAAAGGTTAATTCTTTTTTCAAACCGGCATAGTCGTAATTTCTTCTGATTATTCCGTTTTCCGCAATTGAAATAATACCCGTTTCTTCGGAAACAACAAGAACCAATGCATCACTCACTTCACTCATACCAATAGCAGATCTGTGACGGGTACCAAGTTCTTTTGCAATACTGTTATTGTCAGAGAGAGGCAGATAACAGCCTGCAGCGTAAACTCTGCCGTCGCGTATCACTACAGCTCCGTCGTGAAGAGGGGTATTCTCGAAAAATATATTACGCAAAAGGAAGGAGGACACCTCTGCATTTACAACAGTACCACTGTCAATAACGTCGTTAAGTGCCATTTGATTTTCAAAAACTATCAGAGCTCCGGTTTTATCCTTCGCCATTTCACAGGCAGCATCACATATAGCGTCTATAAGCTTTTCTGTATTTTCAAGGTTGTGTTTTTCACCAAGGTTTTTTAAGCCCTTAAGTGAGGTTCCGCCCGCTTGCTCAAGAGCAGAACGAAGCTCGGGCTGAAATATAATAACTATCGCCAAAAGTCCTATTTGGAAGAAGTTGCTGATTATAAAACCTAAAGCACTCAAAGAGAAGATATTGCTAATGACGTTTACAAGCAAGATAACCCCAAGACCAATAGCAAGCTTTCCGGCACGTCTTTGTTTGATAAACTTGTAAACGTAGTACAAAAGCACAGCAACGATAATAATGTCGAAAAGATCATTAAACCCAAAGGAAAAAGCCCTCATTTGCGCTTTCAATATCTTCACAAACTCGTTAAAATATTCTTTTAAAATGACAACCACCGCCCGAAGAAGTTTTTTATAATTAATATATTATAACATAT
>JAFQOB010000031.1 GCA_017395725.1 Clostridia bacterium | reverse complement strand
GCCGGAAGAGGCAAAAGAAAGCTTTTATAAGACGGTATTTTTAAACGACACGTCGGAATATGCGAGATTAAAAAGACAAGAGTATTATAAAACGGTTTTAAAGCACATGGGCGATAACGTACGCATAGGTGCGGGAGTTAAAATAGTAAACCCCGAGCTCATTTCTCTTGGCGACAACGTTATAATCGGAGACAATACAACGATAATTGCCCGCGCAGGCAGTGAAATCACGATAGGAAACCACGTGCGTATTCAACAAAGAGTGTACCTTGATACAGAAAGAAAAACGGGATATATACATATCGGCGACGACGTATATATAGGAACGGGAACCACCCTCTTCGCCCACGTAGGACTCGAGATAGGCGACCACGTGCTTATGGCGCAAAATATAACACTAACGCCATATTCTCATATTTATGATGACCCAAATACTAATATAATCAAGCAGGGCGGACACTGCGAAAAAGTAACCATAGGCAGAGACGTTTACGTAGGTATGGGCGTATGTATAATGTATTCGGGCAATATCGGTGAGGGCTCGGTTATAGGTGCAGGCTCAACGGTTGTAAAACCAATCCCTCCCTACTCCGTTGCTGTGGGCTCTCCCGCAAAAGTAATCAAAAAAAGAGGCTAAGGCTTAGATGAAAAAAGTTGTAATACTCGGCAGTCCGGGGGCAGGTAAAACCACTTTTGCAAGAAAGCTCCAAGCCGTTACAAAATTACCTTTATATCACCTTGATATGATATGGCACAAGCCCGACAAAACCAATATAACAAGAGAAGAATTTGACGAAAAGCTACAGGAAATAATGTCTTCAGATGAATGGATAATCGACGGCAATTATTCTCGCACCTGCGAAATAAGAATAAGGAACTGTGACACCGTATTTCTGCTTGACTTTCCTCTTGAGCTGTGTTTAAAGGGGGCAGAAGAACGAATCGGTAAAAAAAGACCGGATATGCCTTGGGTAGAAGAAGCATTTGACGAAGAATTCAAACAATGGATATTGGATTTTCCTACAGAACAGCTCCCAAAATTATATAAGACCATAGAAAAATACAATAAGGATAAGAATGTTATTATTTTCAAAACAAGAGAAGAAACCGACGAATATATAAACCGGCTTCAAAAAAGTTGCTAAAGGAAAGGATAAAAAATGATACAAGACCTTCACTCACATACATATTATTCATTATGCGGAAAGGATAATCCCGAAGCATTAATTGAAGCAGCCATAGCCGGTGGCATAGAGCTTTTTGGAATAACCGACCACAACAACGGCATAGGCTTTGGAAACAAGGCGGCAAGAGCAGCCTCGCCCGACGTTGTCCCCAACGAATATAGTCCTTATGCTTTAAGGAAATATTTTGACCACTTGACGTTGCTCAAGGAAAAATATGCCGATAAAATAACTCTCCTTCGCGGAATAGAATTGGCGACAAACACCCTTAATCCATTAAAGATAGTACTTCCCGAAAACGAGGATATTTCGTATTTTGACTATTGTCTGATTGAGCATCTTAATTATGAGGGCTCGGTGACCAAGGGTGAGCTTTTCAAATATGCCGAACGTTGCGGCTGCAAATATGTCGGTGTAGCACATACGAATATGTTTGCTTTTATCAAGGAAAGAAATGAAGACCCATATAAATATTTCAAGAGAATGGCAGAGCAAAACATATTCTGGGAAATGAACGTAAGCTATGACAGCACCCACCACTATCGCGAACACCGGTATTTCCTTGAGTTTTTCAACAATAAAGAACAACAGGAAATTGTAAAGAAAGCGGGTGTAAGACTCAGCATAGGCTTTGACGGACATATGGTAGAGGACTACTTACCCGAAAGAGTTATTGAATACAATAACAAGCTGACCGCCTTAGGAATAAAAAAGGTATTTGAAGAATAAACACGTTTGTATTTTTTTAAACAATTAATGGAGTAAACAGAATGAACTATTTTAATAATGATTTTAATACCGAACAACAACCGACCGAAAGGATAGTAGACTTAAAGAAAGCGAAAAAAGCTTTTTCAAAAATAGGACTTGCCTTATGTACTGTAATTCTTGTAGTAAACATAGTACAAATAGCTTTAATGGTTGTTTTGGCAATAATAAATAAAGAAAGCTTTCTCGAAACCTCTGCAGGAATGTGGATAGTATCTATGGTTCCGTTATATGTTTTTGCTTTTCCTGTAGCTTTACTTATGCTGCATTCCATTCCGAAAAATGCCCCAGAGAAAAAGGAAATTACATTCAAGAGTTTTCTTATGTACCTATGTATTGCTTTCTTTTTGATGAATATAGGAAACTATATCGGGGTGTTCCTGTCAATGATGCTCTCACAGGGAACGGCAGAAAACGCGCTCAACTCCTTTGCTTACGACACAAGCCTGTTAAAAGTACTGTTTATGGTAATTTTGGCGCCGTTACTTGAAGAGTATATATTCAGAAAACAGATTATCGACAGAACGAGAATATACGGCGAAAAGACAGCGGTTATTCTGTCGGGATTGCTCTTCGGACTTTTCCATACGAATATGTTTCAGTTCTTTTATGCATTTTTCGTAGGTTTGCTGTTTGCATATCTTTACGTTCGCACAGGCAGATTGCGCTACCCTGTTTTGATACACATGATAATAAACTTTTGCGGTTCTGTAATTGCGCCATATATTGTATCAAAGATTGACTTTGAGGCAGTAGAAAAGATATCAACAATGGACCCCAACACCGTTCCGACGGAGGAATTAATGGAGCTTATGATGCCGATGATGCCGGGACTGATGATGCTTCTTGCATATTACGCATTTAGCGGCGGTTTAGCATTGGCAGGATTTATAATTTTTATCCTCAAGAAAAAGAACATACGTTGGACACCTGCAGAATCACAGCTTCCCCATTATGAGATTGCAAATACGGTATATATGAACGTAGGCATGGTTCTGTTTATTGCGATAACCGTTGCATTGACCGTAGCATCTGTTTTTTTGAGTTAAAAAAGAAAAGGAATACTTATGACGATATTAAAGTCTACTTTAGTTATAGTAGGGATACTTGTTTTTATAATATTTATACTTCCCGTAGTTATTATGGGTGTATGGAACACAGGTAACTATATTGGGCTTATGCTTTCCGTAATTATTATCGGGTACGGTATATTTTTCTCCAAGATAAATGAATTTATTGTTTATTTAACAAAACAAACCTGGGGAAAAGTTTTAATTATTTTAATTTGCACGTTAGCCCTTGCACTTCTTACGTTTGCTGTTATAATAACAGTAAATATTATAGACAAGGCAAACAATAGACCGACGGAAGATACTACGGTTATTGTTCTCGGTTGCAGAGTACGGGAAAGCGGAGCATCAACAATGTTAAAGACAAGGCTTGATGCTGCTTACCAATATTTAAACGAGAATAAAAATGTAAAATGTATACTGTCAGGCGGACAAGGCAAAGATGAGCCTATAGCCGAAGCCGATTATATGTATAACTGGCTTGTGGATAAAGGGATTGACCAATCAAGACTCTATATTGAAAACAAGTCTACTTCTACAGAGGAAAACTTATCTTTTTCCAAAAGAATTATTGAAGATAATAATCTTAATCCCAAAATAACAATTATAACAAACGAATTTCACCAATATAGAGCTTATCGCTTTGCAAAGGAAAATAGCTTTGACGTGTGCTATAACTATTCGGCAAAGACACCTTGGTACGCACTTCTCTCATATTATATAAGAGAGATTTGCGGCGTTGCTCATATGATTTTCATTGGATAGAGGAGAATAATTTTGAATATCACGAGATTAGAAAAGAAAGATTTTGAAAGTTTTTTTGCATTGATGCAGGAAGCCTTCCCCACCGAAGAATACAGACCGAAAGAAAAACAGTACGGTATACTTGATGATGCAAATTACAGTGCATACGTTTTAAAAGAGGGTAATGACGTTAATGCATTTATTGCTACGTGGAGACTGAACGGATTTTATTTTGCAGAACACCTTGCAGTATCAAAGGTGCTGCGTAACCAAGGCGTCGGGTCGGCTTTTGTAAAAAAATATTTAGAATTAATAAATATCCCCCTTGTACTCGAGGTTGAAAACTTGACCGACAGTATAGCCCAAAGAAGAATAGGCTTTTACGAAAGATTAGGTTTTGTTTTGACCGATATATGTTATGACCAACCGAACTTTCAAGAGTCAAGCAAAAGAATACCGCTAAGAATTATGTACCACAAAAACGGTCAGAAATTTGATATAAAAACAATCAAGCAAGAGATATTTGAAAAGGTTTACAAGAAACCTATAGACTAATAGGAGAAGAGTATGAAAAACTTAACCGCTATAGTTACAGGCGCATCAAGAGGTATAGGCAGATGCATTGCACAGACCTTTGCCGAAAACGGATATAACGTTGTGATAAACTACAGCAAAAGCGAAGCTGAGGCTATAGAAGTAAAGAAAGGCTTAACCGAAAAAGGCTGTAGCTGCGAGATATTTAAAGCAGACGTGGGTAATTATAACGAAGCAAAGGCTCTTGTTGATTTTTGTATAGAAAAATACGGTAATGTAGACGTTTTGGTTAATAACGCAGGTATCAGCCAAATAAAGCTTTTTACAGATATAACACCGGAAGAATGGGATAGTATGGTGAATACTAATCTTACGGGTGTATTTAACTGCACTCAAAACGCTGTAAAAGAAATGATAAAGAACCACAGCGGAAATGTTATAAATATATCGTCAATGTGGGGACAGACGGGTGCCTCCTGCGAAGTACATTACTCGGCAGTAAAATCGGGTGTTATAGGTATGACAAAAGCCCTTGCAAAAGAAGTTGGTCTGTCGGGCATAAGAGTAAACTGTATTGCCCCCGGTGT